>CAKTJA010000258.1 GCA_934567115.1 uncultured Oscillospiraceae bacterium | reverse complement strand
GTCATAAAAACCAAACTTGTCGAATCCAGCCGTATATTTTTTGTATCATTCGACAGCGTTCTGCTTAAAAATGGTGTCCGATATGATATTTTATAGACAAGGCAAAACGAAGCGTAAGATTTTTCGTCGCAATGCGTGACCGCTGCCGAATTCTATGATTGAAGAGGGATGGAAACATGGAAAACAGAATTGAGGTTGTACTGGCGGACGCCAATGAGGACTTTCGTACGATGCTGCAAAGAACCATAGAGGAGACGGGTGAATTCTGCGTGGTGGGAAGCGTCGGAAACGGCGCGGAGGCATGGAAGCTGATCGAGCGGGAAAAGCCGAAGCTTGTGATCACGGACGTGGTCCTTCCCGAGCTTGACGGCCTCGGGCTTCTCGGATGCGTGGCAAAGCTTCAGGAAAAGCCGAAGGTGATTCTGGTTTCCGCGTTTTACCGCGAACGGCTTGTCATGCAGGCGATGGAGCTGGGAGCGGCGTTCTTCATGGCGAAGCCCTGCGAGCCGAACGCACTGCTTGAGCGGATGCGTCAGGCCGTGCGGCGGGAGGACGCGGAGGAGGAAACGGAGGACCGGTCCGTTACGCTTGAGCGCATGGTAACGTCGATCATTCATGAGGTTGGCGTTCCCGCGCACATCAAGGGCTATCAGTATGTGAGGGAAGCAATTATTATCGCGGTGCAGGACATGGACGTGATCAACGCCGTGACCAAGGTGCTGTATCCGGAGGTCGCCCGACGATATAACACCACGCCGTCGAGAGTGGAGCGCGCCGTGCGCCACGCCATCGAGACCGCGTGGGACCGTGGAGACCTTGAGACGCTTCAGCGCTACTTCGGGTACACAGTATCGAACACAAAGGGGAAGCCGACGAACAGCGAATTCATCGCCATGATCGCCGACCGCATTCGTCTACAGACGAAGAAGACCAAAGGCGCATAGACCGCCCGTGTGTGACGCCGCACACCGGAAAAAGAATGAGCGAGGGGAGACCGCGCGGAAAAGCGGCTCTCCACAGGCAGAAGAAATGGGTCCTGGGGAGCGGCCGCTTAGAAGCGGACGTCCCCGCAGGACCGTGGAAAACACGCCGAAAGGCGTGTTTTTTTCGCATATCGACCGAAAGCAATGCGGCGGCCGGATGGCCCGGCCGCCGCTGTGGAGAAAAAGGATAACGTGATTTTTCAAGGACGAACGGTCCGCTTCTCCGACGGACGGATAGCGGGGAGGGTGAAGCCTTGATTTGTCAGCTCCTCGCCACGCCGCTCCTGCGCGCGGCTTCGGCGACCGCCTTCGCCACTGCGGGGCCGACGCGCGGGTCGAACGCCGCGGGGATGATGTAGTCCTCGGAGAGCTCGTCGCCCACAAGACCCGCCAGCGCTTCCGCCGCCGCGACCTTCATCTCCTCGTTGATGTCACTCGCGCGCACGTCGAACGCGCCGCGGAAGATGCCGGGGAACGCCAGCACGTTGTTGATCTGATTCGGATAGTCGCTGCGGCC
>CAKTJA010000257.1 GCA_934567115.1 uncultured Oscillospiraceae bacterium | reverse complement strand
CCGGTACAGTATTGCTACCGGGGGATTTTAAGTCCCCTGTGTCTACCTATTCCACCACACCGGCGGATATCGGTATTGTTAAATATACCACTCGCAACGCCGTTTGTCAATAGCCTTTGCGAATTTATTTTTTAGCATACCGTATCACAGTACACCCCGGACAATTGAAACCGAGATAAGGGCATAACACAGCAAACCGCTTTCCCAGCAAAAATAATACCGCACCGACCGCAGCCGTCCACACCGTCGCACGGAAGCGGACCGCAGGATATGCGCCGCCTTAGGATCAGGCCGAAACGCGCCCGGATAAGCAGCGGCTTCCGCGTTTGTGAACCGTCCCAGGCGGCGGGCATGATCTATCGCCCCCGGTCGGGAAGGCCGCCGTCCGGCCGGGAAGTCTGCATAAGCCGATTTGCCTTCATCCTCCCGCGCCGCAGCGGCGGGGCCGACCGCAGCCGTTGCGAAGACCGAAACCGTCCAAATTTCCGGTCTCCTTTTCATTCTTCCGAAGCATTCTTCCGAAGCATTCTTCCGAAGGCCCCGCCAAGGCCCTCTTCCGCCTTTCCAAACAAAACCGCACAGCCTACAGAAAACGGGCGCCGACACTCCTATCAGCGCCCGTTAAGTTTGTCAGTCATCCGGTCTCCTCAGCCCCGGAGCGCGTTCGCGCCGCTCTCTCATACCGTGCGCAGCCTCTCGCCGCTCCCGTGCGCCGCGCCGTCATTTTCCGCAAGCGCGCGCCGCGCCGAGGAGAGCATCAGCTTGATTCGGTTGAGCTGGTTGACCTCGCTGGCACCCGGATCGTAGTCCACCGCGACAATGTTCGCCTGCGGATACGTTTTGCGCAGCGCCTTGATGACGCCCTTTCCGACCACATGATTCGGCAGACACGCAAACGGCTGGATGCACACGATGTTCGGCACGCCGTCCGTCAGCAGCTCCGCCATCTCGCCGGTAAGGAACCATCCCTCGCCGTACTGGTTGCCGATGGAAAGGAACGGCTCCGCCAGCGCGGCGACCTTTTCGATCGGCATGGGCGGCGCAAAGCGGCGGCTCTTCCTCAGTGCCTCGAGCGCGGGCGCGCGCAGCCGCCGGATGATCTCCACCCCCGCCCGCGCGACCGCCGCGTCCGTCCACGGTCTGCCGAGGCAGCGGTGGCGGAACTCCCGCCCGTAAACGCTGTAGTTGAAAAAGTCCATCAGGTCAGGCACGACGGCCTCCGCGCCCTCCGCCTCAAGCAGCTCGACAAGGTGATTGTTGGCCAGCGGCATGTATTTGACCAGAATCTCCCCCACTATGCCGACGCGCGGCTTGCGCAGCGTCTCGTCGATGGGCAGCGCGTCGAAGTCCGCCACGATGCCGCGGCACACCTCGGCATATCGCCGCTTCGTCTTCGGGTTCACAAGAGAGTCGATGCAGATATCCCGCCACTTCTCATGCAGCGCGTCCGCGCTCCCCCTCTCCAGCTCGTAGGGCCGCACGCGGTAGAGGCAGCGCATGA
>CAKTJA010000256.1 GCA_934567115.1 uncultured Oscillospiraceae bacterium | reverse complement strand
ACCGTCCCCTCAACGCGGGTCCTCCCCCCCTCGAAGTCCATGTTCAGCGTGATCGACGGGTTCGGGATATGGAACAGCTCCTCAAGCTTCGGGAAAAAGGTCCACAGCGTGGCGTGGGCGACGCCGCAGCTTTTCGCGACCTCCGCCGGGTCGTCCCCCGCAAAGGTCACGCACAGCTCAAGCGGGTCGATGCGCGTGCGGCGGCAGGCACGGCGGAGCGTCCCGCCCAGCGCGCCGAACGCCACCCCGGCAAGCTCCGCCCATTCGCCGCGCGAGAGCCGGGGCAGTCCGCTCTTTCCGCCTTCCTTCGGCTTTGCGGCCTTCTCCGCCGCCTCCGCCCCCGAAGGCTCTGTTTTCTTCCGCTTCTTTTTTCCTTTTCCGGGAAGGTCCGTCAGTCTGAACGGCCCGATACGGAACCTGACGCGCACCCCGTCCCCAAGCTCCGCCTCCGCGCCGACGCACAGAAACGACAGCAGCAGAAATGCAAGCAGGATAACGCCCAGTATCTTCAGCGCCGTCATGATCGTCCCTCCTCCTTCCGCCGTTCAGTCGTGATGCGGGAAAGTCCGTGCAGCGGCGCGGCCCTAAGCCTCCCCGTCCGCGTCCCCGGCGGCCTGACGCAGGGGATCGACGATCGCGCCGTCCGCCTCGATGCGCAGCTGGCCGTCCGCCTCAAGCCCCGGCATCTCTGGAAGCTCGTCCAGCGACCCAAGGTGGAACACGCGCAGAAACTCCTTCGTCGTGCGATACAGATGCGGACGGCCCGGGACCTGAAGGCGTCCGCACTCCTCGATCAGTCTGCGCTCCTGCAAAAGTCCCATGGTGTACGAGCTGTCCACGCCCCGCACCTGATCGACATAGGCGCGTGTGGTCGGCTGAAAATAGGCGATAACGGTCAGCACCTCAAGCGCGGGCTGGGACAGCTTCGCGGGCTTTCTGATCTCGAAGGCCCTGCGGATGGCGTCCGCATAGTCGGGTGCGGAGCACAGCTGCCAGCTGTCCTCCATCCGCACAAGGCGGATGCCCCGCCTTTCATAGGCGTAGCCGTCGCCCAGCTCGCGGAGCACCTGCTCCGCCGTGGGTCTGTCCAGCCCCAGCGCCAGACAGATCCTGTCGATATTGACCGGCTCGCCGGCGGCGAAGAGGATCCCCTCCATCGCCGAGCGGACCTCATGCAATTCCATGCTCTCCAAGGTATCCTCTCCTCACAGTGCAAAAGTCTCCGGCGCGTCCTCGTCACAGTCCACCGTACAGTCTTTCCCGCCGCCGGTCAGTCGGATCACGCTTGCGCGGCACAGCTCAAGCACCGCCATAAAGGTCGCCACGATCTCGCTGCGGCTCCTCGCGCCGCGAAACAAAAGCAGGAACCGCGTGATCCCCCGCTCCTTCAGTCTCCGCACGATCTCGCCCGCCTTGTCGGAGACCGAATACGGCTCGCGCCGCACGATCTGCTCAAAGGCCGCCTTGGGCGGCGGGGCCATCTTCTCCGCACGGTCGAAGATCGACTGCATCGCAAAGACGAGATCCGCCTTCTCGTGATCGTACTCATATATCT
>CAKTJA010000255.1 GCA_934567115.1 uncultured Oscillospiraceae bacterium | reverse complement strand
GATCAGCACCTGATCGGTGATATTCTGCTGGTGCCCCCGGTCGATGAACAGCGCGCAGAACACGGTATAGATGACGGAATAGATCGCCGCGCGCAGACCGAACAGCCACGCGCACAGCGCATAGAGCGCCGCGTTGAAGCCAAGGCTGAAGCGCCCCACGCTGAATCCCTTCCCCTTTTTCGCAAGCCAAAGCCCCAGAATATCCAGCCCGCCGGTCGAGCAGCCGCAGGTGAGCACAACGCCCAGCGAAAAGCCGACGAGGATGCCGCCGAGCACGCAGCTCGTCAGCGTCTCCTCCACGATGGGCGCCGCCGGGGCGTGTACAAGGCTGAGGAACGCCGACGCGGAGCAGGTGCAGATAACGGTGCGCATCAAAAAGCCCTTGCCCAGCGCCTTCCACGCGAGCAGAAAGATCGGGATGTTCGCCGCCAGATACAGCGGACCGGAAAAATCCACGTTGGGCGAAAGGTCCAGCGCGCCGACGATCAGCGTGCGCGCGACCTGACACAGGCCCAGCAGTCCGCCGGTGTACAGCCCCATCGGAACGATGAACCAGTTTACGCCGACCGCGTAGAGCAGCGTGGCGGCCACCGCGATCACGACCCGGCACCATTGATTTTGAAACGCCTTATGCAGCATGAGGCATGTCCTCCTCCGTTTTCTCTTACGGCTATTTTATGTAAGGAGCGCAAAGAAGTCAAGGGCCGCGTCCCACAATTTCACAGCGTATAGCGAAGGCAGTTGTAAAGCCTCCTCTTTGCGCGCAGGATCGTGCGGGAAACGGTCGATTTGCACACGCCCAGCTCGCGCGCGATCTCCGTGACGCTTTTGTTTTCCTCAAAGCTCATGCGCAGCAGCTCTCTCTGCCGGGCCGTCAGCGCCTCCTCCCGCGCGGTGCGCAGATTGCGCTTCAGGCGGCGCAGGTCGCATTCGTTGTCCTGCGCCGTGGCGCGCAGCCATGCGGCCATGTCGCCGTAAAATTCGTTGTTTCGTATGCTATACGGTGTACCTTTCATCGCGGTGATAGCTCCTTTCATAGTATCGGCGCGTCAGCTCCGCCAGCTCGCTCGACTGGCGGCGGAGCGTTTGCAGCTCGGCGATGCGGCGGTTGAGCGCGTCCGCCTCCTCCCGCGTCGCGGCGGTCTTCAGCTCCGTGCGCAGGGCCGCGATGCGCGCCCGGAACCTTTCCGCGTCCTCGCGGTAGGAAAATGAAATTTGATACAGGGTCATCGGCCTTCCTCCATTCCAAAAACGATCTCATACGGGGCAAGCTCCGCCCGTGCGAGCGCCGGGAAGCAGTCGGCGCAGACGTTCAGCCCGTTCAGCCGCCAGCCCGTCTCGCCGCGCAGCAGCTCCCGCGTGCAGAGTGAGCAGCAGCCGCACGGTTCTCCACAGCGCCGGCGGCGCGCAAAAGCGTTCGATTTAAAGCACAAAAGAAATTCCTCCCAAAAAGATAAAATACCGCTTGACAAATCCGTCATAGTCTGCTAAAATCCGTATTGTTGCTGAAATGCTGGTATAGCTCAGTTGGTAGAGCAGCTGATTTGTAATCAGCAGGTCGGGGGTTCGAGTCCGTC
>CAKTJA010000254.1 GCA_934567115.1 uncultured Oscillospiraceae bacterium | reverse complement strand
CCTTGAGGACGGCGAGCAGGTCGAGATCACGGACGTGCGGTACGACTTCGACCCGGAGACCATCACCCCCGGCGTATACGATGTGACCTTCTCCACCGAAGGCTACGAGTACCGGGTCTCCACCACGCGCGCGTGCGAGGAGGGCGCGGAGGTCGGACTGATCTTCCGTCCGGAGGACATTCACGTGATGAAGAGGGAGGGTCAGTGGTGAAGCAGTTTCGTTCCATGACGTACCCCTACGTCGCGTGGATCAGCGCCATGATCGTTCTCCCGATGCTGCTGATCGTGCTCTACGCCTTCACCGTGTCGGGCAACGAGGTGCTGACCTTCCAGTTCACCTTCGATAATTTCAAGCGCTTTGTCACGGACTCCGTGTTTATGGAGGTGCTTGGCCGCTCGCTCTATATCGCCGTGCTCACAACGCTGATCTGCGTCCTGCTCGGCTACCCCGTCGCATACGCCATCGCGCAGGCTCCCGGTCGCAGCAACACCATTATGATCCTGCTTATCACCATGCCGACATGGGTAAACATGCTGGTGCGCACCTACGCGTGGATGGGGATCCTTCAGGACGAGGGTGTGCTAAACACGATCCTCGGCTTTTTCGGCATAGGCCCCACGCAGATGATTCACACGGGCTTTGCCGTGATCCTCGGCATGGTGTATAATTTCATTCCGTTTATGATCCTCCAGATCCACACCTCGCTCGCCAAAATGGACAAAAGCCTTCTGGAGGCTGCGGGCGACCTCGGCGCAACGCCCTTTCAGGCCTTTGTCCGCGTGACGCTTCCGCTGTCTCTGCCCGGCGTGATCTCCGGGATCACGCTGGTGTTCCTGCCCGCGGTATCGAGCTTCTTCATCCCGAAGCTCCTCGGCGGCGGACAGTACGTGCTTGTGGGAAATATCATCGAATCGCAGTTCCTCACCTCCGGCGACTGGAATTTCGGCAGCGCGATCTCGCTTATCATGGCGATCATTATCATGCTCTCCATGTGGCTCACGCGCAAGGCGGACGTGCAGCCCGCCAGCCGCGGAAAGGAGTGACGACCGGCGATGAAACGAAAAAGCTCTGTTTTCTCAAAGCTCATCCTTGCGCTGACGCTTCTGTTTTTCTATCTCCCCATTCTCTATATCATCGTCTTCTCGTTCAACGACTCGCGCTCCCTGACGAAATTCAGCGGCTTCTCTCTGCGCTGGTATGAGAAGATGTTCGCGGATTCCACCATGATGGAGGCCGTGTTCTACACCGTCGTCATCGCGCTGATCGCAACGCTTGTCTCCACCGTCGTCGGGACCGTCGCCGCTATCGGCCTGTCCCGCTCCCGGCGCGTGCTCCAGCTGACGGTCGAGCGCATCAACGACCTCCCCGTCATGAATCCGGACATCGTTACCGGCATCAGCCTTCTGATGTTTTTCAGCGTCCTTGCAGTAAAAAAAGGCTTTCTCACCCTGCTGCTCGCGCACATCATGTTCTGTATCCCGTACGTCATGCTCTCAGTCACGCCGAAGCTGCGTTCGCTGGACCCGAACCTGATCGACGCGGCGATGGATCTGGGCGCGACTC
The DNA here is from genome assembly GCA_934567115.1 of uncultured Oscillospiraceae bacterium. Classification (GTDB taxonomy): domain Bacteria; phylum Bacillota; class Clostridia; order Oscillospirales; family Oscillospiraceae; genus Hominicoprocola. The sequence continues at coordinate 30 of CAKTJA010000254.1, read as the reverse complement.
CCTTCCAGGCGCTCACCCGCGTCATTGTGC
>CAKTJA010000253.1 GCA_934567115.1 uncultured Oscillospiraceae bacterium | reverse complement strand
CTTGAGGACGACGTGGACCGCCAGCTCCTCCGGGCCGCGATCGACCGGCTCTCCGCGCGTGAGCGGGAGATCATCACGCTGCGCTTCGGCCTCGGCGGTCAGGAGGAGCGGACGCAAAAGGAGGTCGCCGACTATCTCGGCATCTCGCAAAGCTATATCTCGCGCCTTGAAAAGCGCATCATTCTGCGCCTCAAGCGCGAGATCCTCAAGATGTCTTGACAAACGCGGACCGGGCGGATATAATAGCGTCGAAACGCAAGGAAGCGGAAGAGTACCCGGTCTCTTGAAGCGGAGAGAGGGGGCGGCTGGTGCAAGCCCCCGTGAGAGGACCGGCGAAGTCGCCGCAGAGCGGCCGCGCTGAACGCAGAGTAAGCCGGTCGGGTGCTCCCGTTACAGAGCCGCGAGTGTCCGTCCGCAAAGCGGCGGGAATTCAGGTGGTAACACGGACTTTTGTTCGCCCTGAGCAGAAATGCTCGGGGCGTTTTTCTTCAGGAGGAAACGATGGACTATTACGTACTGCGTTTCGACCACAGCTACCGCAGAGAGGATTTCCGCGCGCTGAGCAGGCTTGCGGGCAAAACGACGCGGAAATGGAGCCGCCGCATTCTCTCGTTTCTCGGGCTTACGGTCGGGCTGCTTTCCGTTCTCTCCGGCATTCTGCTGCTGTGGTCGGACGAAAAAATATCCGAGCTTGCCGCGACGCTGCTGCTCTTCGGCGGATTATGCATGGCGCTCTGCTTTTTCCGCAGCCGCCTCAACGCATGGGGCGCGGAAAGACAGGCGCTCAGGGTCGAGAACCTGACCATGAAGTTCAGCGACGAGGGAATGACGCAGATCACCGACAAGGCCACGGCGCTGGTGCCATACGGCGCGTTCGAACGGCTGCGCCACTATCAGGACCGATACTTTCTTTTTGTGGATAAGCTGCACGCCTACATCCTTCCGGAGGACCGCTTTGTGGTCGGCGACAGCACCGGCTTCCGCGCCTTTATCGAGGAGCGGACCGGAAAGAAAGTGGAATTTTTCTAAACGAATAGGGAGGCGAGCATAATAAAGTTTGTAATTGAAGCCAAAGCGAGCGATTTCGACCTCGCCGCCGAGCAGGAGATCCTGCTGCGCCACGAGAGCTGCCGCAAACGTAACTGGACGGTCGCCGCCGGTCTTTGCATCGTGACAGCCGCCGCTGCCGCCGTGCTGGCCGCGTCGGGGCTTTACGCTGCGGACAAGGTTCTTCAGGTCTCCGCTTTGATCGTGGGGATCGTTCTGGCGGAGCAGGGCTATCTCGACTATGCCGGCGGCAATCCGAAGGCCATGCTCAAGGCGCTTTACCGGGGGCGCGCCGGGCAGACGGCGGAGGATCTGAACGCTCCGCTCCGTCTTGAGATCTCCGACGGCGACCCGACGATCCACATCTACAACCGGAACGGTAAGGCCGGCGAATGGGACTTCAGCCGGCTGTGCCGCGTGACGGAGAGCGACGACATCTTTGATCTCTGCCGAAGCGGCTTTCCCCGGCAATACCTCGCCCTTCCGAAGTCCGCCTTCCGCGAAGGCGGCGTTGACGAGTTCCGCAGCGAGATGAACCGACGGCTCGGCGGGA
>CAKTJA010000252.1 GCA_934567115.1 uncultured Oscillospiraceae bacterium | reverse complement strand
GCGCTGGAGATGTGCGTCTGCTCTGATGGGCGTGTCCGGGGCCTGTTGCAGTTCTACGGCGCGAACCGTACCGGGCGATGGGCTGGCCGTCTGGTTCAGGTGCAGAATCTCCCCCGTACATACATCTCGTTACTCGATCCCGCGCGAAATCTGGTCAAGCAGCGGTCAGCGGATGGTCTGGGCATGATTTTCGGGAGCGTTCCCGATACACTGTCGCAGCTGATCCGCACAGCATTCATAGCTACACCGGGGAATGTGCTGATTGATGCAGATTTTTCTGCAATCGAGGCGCGTGTCATCTCTTGGCTGGCTGGTGAGGAATGGCGGTTAGAGGTTTTCCGCACTCACGGCAAAATCTACGAAGCATCTGCATCCCAGATGTTCAACGTACCTATCGAGCGCATCAAAAAGGGAAACCCGGAATATGCGCTCCGCGCAAAAGGCAAGGTGGCAGAACTGGCCCTCGGTTACAACGGCGGGCCGAATGCCCTTATCAACATGGGTGCTTTGAAAATGGGCCTGCATGAGGAAGAACTGCCCGATATTGTCACCCGCTGGCGGTCTGCAAACAAAAAGATTGCCCAGCTGTGGTACAAGATTGACGATGCTGTGATGCACGTTGTTTCTGCTGGCGGTGCAAGAACGGTCAACGGTGTTACCTTTGCCCGTGAATATGACCCGCTGCAAAACGTATCCCTGCTGACTATTCAGCTCCCGTCCACCCGGAAACTGTACTACGTTAATCCGCAAGTAGGCGTGAACCGTTTCGGCTCTGCGTCCATCAACTACATGGGCCAGAACCAGATGACGAAGAAATGGCAGCGAGTGGAAACCTATGGCGGAAAGCTGACGGAAAACATCGTGCAAGCCATTGCCCGTGATGCTCTGGCCCTTGCCATTGAACATCTGGAGGCGGCGGGCCTGCCCGTTATTTTCCACATCCACGATGAGTGCGTGATTGACTGCCCCGCATTCGGTACGCCGGATGAGATGCTGGATCATGTCACCCATCTTATGACGCAGCCTATCCCGTGGGCGCGGGGTTTGCCCCTCAACGCCGATGGCTGGGTGGGTACGTTCTTCAAAAAGGACTAAAACATGGATATTTTTGAGGTAAGCATTCTCAAAATCTCCCGTGTTGCACACGGAAAGCGCGGTGTGTTCGTGGATGCTGTCACAGATACATACGGGGTAACGACCGCGGAAACCCTGTATTTCTCTAACCGTATCTGGCCCCGGATTCAAGCGCAGATGATGTTCTTGGAATCGGAAAGGGATGGTGCGGATTACGGCAACTATGTCGAACATCTGTCCGATGATGAGTATTACCGCCGCTTTGAGCATGACATCCGCAAATTTACGGATGAGGAACTGGTGACAGAGATAAACAGACGAGTAAATGAAACCTCTATGTTTTCTGCTGGTCACATTGAGTTTGAAACAAAAGCGGTCTACAAAAAGACAAGGAGGAAGTAACGATGCCTAAATACGCAAAAGACTTTGATGGCTATAAGATCACGTTTTCCGGCGTGGCTTATATTTCTTCTGACTATGCGAACAGCGAGGAAGAAGCAAAAGAAGCTCCTGAGGAGTCCTAATCATTCTGGCAGGCTTT
>CAKTJA010000251.1 GCA_934567115.1 uncultured Oscillospiraceae bacterium | reverse complement strand
GCCACACAGCCGTCGGCAAAAAAGCTGTTGACATAGCTGTGCGTCACCAGTTCCGAGCAGGACTTGGAGTTAGAATAGGGATCAAAGCCGTCAAGCGGCTCATTCTCACGATAGCCCCACGCCCACTCGTTGTTTAGATAGACCTTATCCGTTGTGATATTCACAACGGACCGAGGGGAATCCCCCTCGACAGCGGATTGTCGAACGCACTCAAGCACGTTCACCGTTCCCATAACGTTCGTTTCATAGGTATACACCGGGTTCTTATAGCTCTCACGTACAATGGGCTGCGCGGCCAGATGAAGCACAATCTCCGGTTGTGCTTCATCAAACGCTCTCTTCAGCGCACTGAAATCGCGCACATCACCGATGATGGAGGTCATCTCCTTTTTCACCCCGGAAAGTGAGAAAAGGCTTGGATCCGTTGGTGCTGCAAGAGAATAGCCAGTCACGGCCGCACCCGCCATTGTGAGAATCTTGCACAGCCAGCTCCCTTTGAAACCCGTGTGACCTGTGACAAATACACGTCTGCCGCAATAAAAGCTCAAATCCATATACTGCATTAGTCGGCCCATACTTTCCACGGAGCCTGTCCGCTGGTCCAAAGCTTTTCCAGCACATCCATCTCACGTTTGTCGTCCATGCACTGCCAGAAGCCGCGATGCGTATAGGACATAAGCTGACCTTGCTCCGCCAGCGTCTGGAGTGGTGCACGTTCAAATACGCAGGTATCGCTATCCAACAGATCAAAGACTTGTGGTTCAAGTACCATGTAGCCAGCATTGATAAGCGCCCCATCCGCAGCATTCTTCTCGCGGAACGAGCGCACCGCATTATCGCCGCCTATATCCAGCACTCCCTTTTGTTGCTGCTGAATCACCGCAGTCAATGTGGCCAATTTGCCATGCTCACGATGAAATCGCAGAAGCTCCGCAATATTGACATCGCAAACACCGTCGCCATAAGTCATCATGAACGGTTCGCTGCCGACATAAGATTGGATACGCTTGATACGCCCGCCGGTCATGGTATTCAATCCTGTATCTACGACCGTGACCTTCCACGGCTCGGCATGATGGTTATGTACGGTCATTTCATTACGGCCACGGGTAAAGTCAAAGGTGATATCACTCGTGTGCAGAAAATAGTCAGCGAACCATTCCTTGATCATGTGCTGCTTGTAGCCTGCGCACACGATAAACTCATTGAAGCCATAATGTGCATACTCCCGCATGATATGCCAGAGGATCGGCATTCCGCCTATTTCCACCATTGGCTTTGGACGGTACTGCGATTCTTCGGAAATTCTGGTGCCGAAGCCACCAGCGAGTAATACGACCTTCATGATCTGTGGTACTCCTCTCTATTCAACAGAAATACAGGCACTTTGGAGTGCCAGTGCCAAAACACGACTATCCGCAGACTGACCCAGTGCCGCTGGCGATATGGCGTCTGGGAACTTAATGGTTATACTTACAAGCCCGTTTTCATCCACCTGTAAAGGTACACGCACGTTTGTCTGCCCGTCCTCCACTACACAGTTGAACACTTCACCCTCACTTGTATCTACCGTTACACGCTGTCTCCCATTAAACACATTTGCAATTTTGAAGTCCATATAATAGC
>CAKTJA010000250.1 GCA_934567115.1 uncultured Oscillospiraceae bacterium | reverse complement strand
CGGCGTACCTTCTGCAAAGCGGAAGGATCCGCCATGCGATCGCGTCCGACATCGCGGCTGAGCCGCTTGCCCGCGCGCGGCAGACGGCGGAGGAGCTTTGCTGCTCCGAAATGGAATTTCGCCTCTGCGCGGGGCTGACGGCGATCCTGCCGGGGGAGTGCGACACGATCGCCGTCGCCGGCATGGGCGGAGAGACGATCATCGAGATCCTGTCCGCCGCACCATGGACGCGCGACGGCATGCATGTTGCGATCCTCCAGCCGCAGACGAAGATCGAGCTGCTGCGCCGCTGGCTTGCGGAGAGCGGCTACCGCTGCATGCAGGAGCGGCTCGTCCGCGACCGGGAGAAGCTCTACGTTGTCTTGGCTGTTGCAGCCGGCACACGGTACGTTTTGTCGGAGGAACAGGCATACGGCGGCTTCGCGCTGGAGCGCGACGAGCTTTACGGCGAATACCTTGCGGTACAGACGGCGCGTCTGCGCCGCCGCGCAGAGGGGCTGGAGCGAAGCGGGAGCGCCGCCGAGGCGGAACGCTTTTTCGCTCTGGCGCGCGCGATGGACGCAAGAAAAGGGGAGTGGGAAAATGGTAAAGGCACTTGAGATCGAGTGTAGCTTGTATGCGTGGGCGCCGAAGGAGCTTGCGGCGGAGTGGGACAATGTGGGTCTGCTTGTCGGCGACCCGGAGCAGGAGGTGCGCAGGGTCCTTGTTTCTCTGGACCTCACGCAGGAGGCTGCTGAGGAGGCCGCGTCCTGCGGCGCACAGATGATCGTCACCCACCATCCTGTGATGAATTGCGCATGGCACGAGGTCCAGACGCTGCGCGAGGACGACGGACAGGGCCGCCTTCTGCGTTACCTTGTCCGGCACGGGCTTGCCGCCTGCTGTATGCATACGAATCTGGACGCGGCGGACGGCGGCGTGAACGACTGCCTGGCCCGCACGCTGGGACTTTCGGGACTTTCCGCGTTCAATCCGGAAAAAATCGGCAGGATCGGGACGCTTTCTTGCGAAATACCCCTTGAAGAGTTCCTGCAAGCTGTGGTAAAATCATTGGGTTGCAGCGGCCTTCGCTATCGCGATGGGGAGAGAGCCGTTCACCGCGTGGCCGTCGGCGGCGGCGCGTGTCGGGAGTATATTCCGCTGGTCGCGGCACAGGGCTGCGACACGTTTGTAACGGCGGACCTGCGCTATAATGACTTTTTGGACACGCGCGGGCTGAATTTGATCGACGCCGGGCACTATCCGACGGAAAACGTTGTGTGTCGGGAGATTCAGGCGCGTCTGAAGGCCGCGTTCCCGGAGCTGGAGATCATATGCTCGGCGACCCATCGGGACGCCATTCAATACTACATGTAAGGAGAAATACACTATGTCCGGACATTCCAAGTGGCACAATATTCAAAAGACCAAGGGCGCGGCTGACGCGAAGCGCAGCGCGGTGTTCACCAAGATCGCCAAGGAGATCATCGTTGCGGTCAAGCAGGGCGGCAGCGGCGATCCCGCCAACAACTCCCGCCTTGCGACGGTCATTGCGAAGGCGAAGGCGAACAATATGCCGAACGACAATATCAAGCGCACCATTGATAAGGCGCTCGGCTCCGGCAACACCGACAGCTACGAGGCGGTGACCTATGAGG
>CAKTJA010000249.1 GCA_934567115.1 uncultured Oscillospiraceae bacterium | reverse complement strand
CCTTCTGGTCCGTAGCCAGACGCTCTATCCAGCTGAGCTAACGGCGCATGTCCTTTCCGGACACTGGTGCTACTATATCACAGTCTGCTTTAAATTTCAAGTATTTTTTTTGGATTTTTTCCACAGCGAAAAACCAGGCATTCAATGCGCACAATTTTCCTCGTTCTGTTTTGTCTGATTTCACTATGTCAATACGGCCGCCGCCATATCCCCCGAATGACAGTCTGCGCTTGTCATACGCTTCCCTTCCCTATTACGCTTCTGATTGCTTTTGTTCATGGGATGGTATTCACTTTTTCGGCAGAATGCAGCAAGGCGGGGCAATGCATAAATTCTATCCCTTCATATGCCACTTTGGGATATAAATACCGTCCGCTCTTTTCGCCTCTATCTCCTGAATTAAATCACTATCCTCATATTCCTCTTTTGTCCCATCTTTTAAGCAGGTGTTCTCAATAAACCCAAACTGACTTGCGAAGAAATCCGGCAGACTCTTTGCATAAATGCCGCCGGCGGTTGCATCTATGCAATACCAATACACCGTCCCGCTTTCACCAAGATATAGATCCTGACGCACATATCCCGCAGGAGACAGATCTATATTTTCCCATGCATCCGGCGATACAGAAGTAGAGTATAAATCAAAAGTGCGCAGCTCTCCTATAGGAACGCATGGCTCGTTATAGCGTATCGAAAACGCCTCGTCTGCCTCAACATATGGTTCTATCACAAAGATTAGATGCGCGCCGTATCTTGAATCAGAGCTTTTGCACGGAAGACACAGGCCATAAAACTGTTCGATCAGAGCTGCGGCAGACGGAAAAAGCCGATACCCGTCTGCTTTCATTTTAAGAAGGACCGGTTCGGATTCTTTGCGCGGCTTTCCCGTCCAGCCATAGTGCCTTAAAACAATTTCTATTTTTGAAGATAATGGAATAAAATCGTTTTTTAGTTTTGCAAACAATTCAGATGCTCCCATATCAGGGTTTAATTCCATACTCATAGTCACGTTTATCCCCCCAATTCATAGAATAGCGATTATCAAATTGTTTATATTCCGCCGCGCGTCTTTTTTCATCAAAATACTCCCAATAATCATGGACACGATTTAGAACATAAAGCTATGTTAGATCGTCAATAAACCCTCAGGCATTTGGATCGCCTAATGCTTTTTCCGAATCAGCCCGAATGATCCCGTAGCCGTCCTTAGAATCATAGCCCTCCGGTTTTACAGCCAGCCGTATAAGCGAACGATATCGGGATACAGCTTAATTGCCGATTCGCTCAAAAAAGCGCCGCCCGGCTGCAGTCCAAGGGCCGGGTCAAATGACCCGGCCCTCAGTCTTCTGCCGTTAGTCACGCACCCCGTCGGCAAGAGGGTCCCCTCGCCTTACAGCTCGAAGTCCAGGCCATACTGCTTGAGCGCAGCCTTCGCGTCCTCAAAGAACGGGACCTGCGTTTCCGCCGGGTCGATCCTGCATATTGCGTCGTCAAAGAAAAACGAGGGTATCTCAATGATGTTGATATCGCAATCCATATTCAACTTATGCGCAAGCTTTATGAATGCTATGGAATAAATATCAACATGGTCCGCATACCCGAGCGGTTCTCTCCGATACGCCCTGATCCATTTAACAAGCCGCTCTTTCAGCGTCTTGCTGTCCCT
>CAKTJA010000248.1 GCA_934567115.1 uncultured Oscillospiraceae bacterium | reverse complement strand
CGAGGCGCGACCAGTACGCGCACGCCCACGTATAGGCGATCACTTGCAGCACAATGGCTGCGAGCAGCAGCTTCATAAAAAGCCCGCGCCTTTTCCGCCGCGTCATGACACCACCTCCCATTCCGCGACCTCCTCCTTCACATGATCGATGAAGCTGTTGCCGCCGAGCGCCTTGTAGCCGTGGTACATGTAGAGGAAATCCTCGTATTCATACTGGCGGATCGTGTGATCCTCGCGGTGCCGGTAATAGGTGTGCAGCATGTCGTGCCTGAGCTGGCACTTGATCGCGTCGGTCAGCTTGTCCAGCCCGAGCAGCTTATTGCGCAGGGGCTTGATCAGCATGACCAGCAGTCCGAGGATCACCGCGACCTCCGAACAGGCCGATGCGACGGTCGATAGGTTCATAGACATTTTCTCTCCCTTCCGGCGGCAAAAAAGCCGCCCTGTCGTTCTTGACAAGGCGGCTGATGCGGTGATATACTACGACCAGTAAGAGCGGCGCACGGGCGAGGTGCTTGTCGCTCCCCCTAATCGATTTACAGTCGAAAGGAAAGCCGCTGCCTCTCAGGTGGCGGTTATTTCTTTAGGTCAATACCTAACTTGATAGCCGCAATCACAAGCATAAGTAACGCTATGGTTTCTTCTGTGCTCATGCGGTCACCCCCTAAAGGGGGGAACAACCTGTTTCACGCTCTTACTGGCGCGTCTATCATACCATGAGCGCCGCGCCTTGTCAATTTGCCGCCTCCGGGCGGCTTTTTGTTATTCCTCTTCTCCTTCCAGCATTCCGCTCAGCTCGGCGTACTGCGCGTCCGTCAGCTTGCCCGCCGCGTAGAACACGTCCAGCTTCTCCGCCATTCCTGCGGTCTGGCCGCGCTCAATCATGCGCTTGCACACACGGTACAGCATTTCACTTCACCTCCTCGCTCACGCCCAGCTCAAGGAGCGTCAGGCGGTATTCATGGTCAAGGGTCATGGCGGCGAGGTCATCCTCCGCCGTCGGCTCCGGCGCGGGCAGCGCCGCGCGCTCGGCCTCCAAAAGCTCCTCCGGGCGCGGCAGGACCTCGCCAAGCTCCGCGTCGTACCACCAGCGCGGCAGCCCGTCGTCCGTGTAGAGCGGCTGGTCGAGGTAGCAGCTCTGCGCGAGGTTGAGCCGGTCGCAGGGCGCGCCCTCCTCGAGCAGGATCCAGCCCGTCAGGTCCGCCGGGAGACTGTACTCGCCCTCGATGCGCGTCACGCGGCCTTGCTCGTCCAGCAGGATGTAGACGCGGGATTTTGCCTCAAAATTGTCCATACAACCTCCTTACAGCTCGGCGGAAAGGTCTATATAGCCGCCTGTGCGCAAATAGACGGTATAGGTCGTGCCAATCGTCATGTCGCTTGACGTAACCGCTCGCAGCATGCATCCATCCTCGACTGCCGACCCGGAGATAACGCCGACGTTATCCGTCGCAAACGCTACGGCCGCGTTGCTGTAGCCGACAATCGTCCCGTGGACGCTGACGCTTGGGGGCGAGCGCAAAGCGCCCAAAAATTTAAGCGGAATATCGACATTTGTTGCCTGGAACGCCACCCCGAGCCCGATCGGGGACAGGCTGGATAGCCAGCTTTTCGGTGCCATCGGTGGCCTTGTACTTGTGAATCTTGCGAACCATACCAGCAACGCCGGTCAGGTT
>CAKTJA010000247.1 GCA_934567115.1 uncultured Oscillospiraceae bacterium | reverse complement strand
GCGTCAGCTCGCCGCTGGGCTGGATGCCGCTGAAAATTCTCTTTTTCGAAGGGGTATTTGCTTCCATGATCCTGTTTCCTCGTTTCTACGGTGATTTTTAAGCCAAAAGGCGGAATAGATATAATCTCTCAATTTGGAATTGTAGCACACTTCTTTTAAAAAGACAAGAAAACATTGACAAGCACATACGCAAAATGTAAACTGAAAGATAATGCCGCTTCAACGGCGCGGCTGTGTCCGCCGGGCGGCGCAAGGCTTGTATTTCTTTCACACAGGAGGTTATCCCATGTCCCTTGATATGACCTACTTCCGGGAGATGGAGGCTAAGATCCCGCACGGAACGGTGCGCACGCGCTTCGCTCCCTCTCCCACCGGCTACATGCACGTCGGCAACCTTCGCACCGCGCTCTACACCTGGCTCATCGCGCGCAACGCGGGCGGCACCTTTATCCTCCGCATCGAGGACACCGATCAGGGCCGTCTGGTCGAGGGCGCAACCGACGTGATCTACCGCACGCTTTCCGAGTGCGGCCTTGACCACGACGAGGGGCCCGACGTCGGCGGTCCCGTCGCGCCGTATATCCAGTCCGAGCGGCGCGACACCTACGGCAAATACGCCGAGCTGCTCGTCGAGCGCGGCGGCGCGTACTACTGCTTCTGCGAAAAGGCCGAGAGCGCCGAGGATTCCGGCGAGTTCGACCGCGCGGACGACCCCTGCCGCAGCCTTTCGCTTGACGAGGCCCGCGCCCGCGTCGCCGCCGGCGAGCCGTACGTCATCCGTCAGCTCATCCCCCATGAGGGGACGACCACGTTCCATGACGCCAGCTTCGGCGATATCACGGTTGAGAATAAGACGCTGGACGATCAGGTGCTTTTGAAGCGCGACGGTCTCCCGACCTACAACTTCGCCAACGTCATCGACGATCATCTTATGGGCATCACGCATGTCGTGCGCGGCAGCGAATATCTCTCCAGCGCGCCGAAGTATAACCTGCTCTATGAGGCGTTCGGCTGGGAGATCCCGACCTATGTTCACTGCTCTCCCGTCATGCGCGACGCGCAGCACAAGATGTCCAAGCGTCACGGCGACCCGAGCTATGAGGACCTCAAGGCGCAGGGCTTCCTGACGCCCGCCATTCTGAACTACGTCGCGCTGCTGGGCTGGTCTCCGCGCGGCGACCGGGCGGAGCAGGAGTTCTTCACCCTCTCCGAGCTGGCGGAGGCGTTCGACATTGCCGGTATCTCCAAGTCCCCGGCGATCTTCGACATTGAAAAGCTCACCTATTTCAACGCGAACTATATCCGCGGCATGGCTCCTGAGGAATTTGCCCGGGCCGCCGAGCCGTATATCCGTCAGGCCGTGAAAAATGAGGCCTACTCCGTTTCCGAGATCGCCGCGCTTTTACAGGCGCGCTGCGAGAAGCTGACCGACATTCCCGAGAAGATCGACTTCTTCGACGCGCTTCCCGACTACGACGTTTCGTTCTACACGAACAAAAAGTCCAAGACCGACGCCGCCGTATCGCTTGACATGCTTCAGAAGGCGCTGCCCGCGCTTGAGGGTCTGGCCGACTGGTCCGCCGACGGCATCCACGGCATGCTCGTCGCTCTTGCCGAAACGCTCGGCGTGAAGAACGCGACGCTGATGTGGCCGCTGCGCATCGCCTGCGCGGGCAAGCTCGTCACACC
>CAKTJA010000246.1 GCA_934567115.1 uncultured Oscillospiraceae bacterium | reverse complement strand
GGTCTGGACTCCGCGCAGTACTCGTCCCACAAGCTGCGCCATACGGCGGCGACGCTGATGCTGCAAAACGGCGTGGACGTCAAGGCCGTGCAGGAGGTCCTGGGGCACGAGCATCTTAACACCACCGAAATTTACACGCATATTGACAACGAATCGCTTCGCGTTGCTGCAAAGGCAAACCCCTTGTCACGCGTTGTCATCAGGAAAAAAGAAGACACATAACATTGCAGGGACGCCTCTCCGCACGGAGAGGCGTCCCTGCGCTTCCCTCTCCTTCGCGGTATACGCCCGTTATATGCAGGAACCGCGCCTTTGCAAAATCGTATGTAGAAAGCGGACGGTAATCCGCGTCATAGCTGTGCGCGGCGACAAGAACCTCCGAATAGCGGAGCGGTCGGTTCGCTGAGACGACGACTGGCGAATGCTGCCAGCCGACGCCGTCAAACGACAGCTGCACAATGTCCCCCGGCTGAAGCCGGGAAAGCGCCGCTTCCTTTGCGGCAGGACCGACGGATATCTTTTCCCGCGTCAGAAACTGGTAAAGATACTCCACCCCGGTCCACGCGGGAGCCTTATCGTTCGCGTTGATATAGTACCAGCCGAAGGTCGGCGTGTAGTTCATCACACCCGCGCCCGCATAGATGCACTGAGACGCAAAGTTCGTGCAGTCGCCGCCGATGTTTTCATAATCATAAAATTTCGGGTTTCGCCCGTAGGCCCATGTATGCGCGTAGCGGACCGCCGCCGCACGGTCGTAGACCGTCGAAACAAGCATGCCCCCCTCCCCCCTCTCCAGACAGCTTATGCGTGATGGGAGGAATTGCGCACAAATCATCCGGAATGAATTGACTTTGACGGCGCTTTCCGATATACTGCACTTTGGAACTAAAGCATTTTTGCAAGGAGGTTTTCCATGAATTCGCAAGAGCTTTCCAATCTCTGCCGTCAGGTGCGCCGCGACATTATCACAATGACGGCCAATGCCGGCAGCGGTCACCCCGGCGGCTCCCTGTCCGCCGTCGAGCTGATGACGGACGTTTTCTTCAACCACATGCGCGTGGATCCCGCCAACCCCCGCGATCCGGAGCGCGACAGGTTCGTGCTCTCCAAGGGGCACGCCGCCCCGTGCTACTACGCGGTGCTCGCGGCGAAGGGCTTTATCTCCCGCGATGAATACGCAAATTTCCGCCAGCTGCACTCCATCCTGCAGGGCCACCCCGACGCGAAGAAGGTCCCCGGCGTGGACGCTTCCACCGGCTCTCTCGGTCAGGGCGTGTCCATCGCCGTCGGCATGGCGCTCGGCGCGAAGCACCTCGGCAAGGACACCAAAGTATTTGTGCTCACCGGCGACGGCGAGTGTCAGGAGGGGCAGATCTGGGAAGCGTTCATGTCGGCGGCGCACTATAAGCTGGACAACCTTACGGTCCTGATCGACAACAACGGCATGCAGATCGACGGAACGAACGATCAGGTCATGAGCCTCGGCGACCTTGCGGCGAAGCTGCGGGCGTTCGGCTTCGACCTGATCGAGCTGCCCGACGGGAACGACATTGCCGCAGTGGACGCGGCGCTTTCCCGGCCCGCCGTGCCTGGGAAGCCCAGAGCGATCCTTGCGCACACAGTCAAGGGAAAGGGCGTTTCATTTTTGGAAAATCAGGTCGGCTGGCACGGTAAAGCGCCGAACGCCGAGCAGCGCGA
>CAKTJA010000245.1 GCA_934567115.1 uncultured Oscillospiraceae bacterium | reverse complement strand
GCTTGATATCCGCGGTGCTGAAGCTGGGCACCGTCAGGCCCTGAAGGTAGCCGCCCTCCTCCATGATCAGCGTGCCGCTGTCGGCGATCACGGGACCGAAAGCGCCACCGCTGGAAGTCTTTTCGCGCGAATCCATAATGGTCAGGCTCTTCCTGCCGCCCAGGGTGATCGCACGACCGTCTTTATTGAATGCAAATCCGTTCAGATCGATGACGAACGGTGTGTCCGCGCCGCTGCTGAAATCAACGTCGCCGTAGCTGCCGCCGTCGGCATACAGCTTCAGCATGCCGCCGCCGTCGTTCATCCACGCAGCGATCGCAGCAGTGACCGTGTCATACGGATAGTCGTTCACCGTCGCCGCGAAGCTCGCGCCGCAATACTTGCACTCCGCGCCGGTGCTGTCGACCTTCAATGTTGCGTCGCTGTGGGGGCACTTCACGACCTTGACATTTTTCATGTTGTCCGTCGAGGAATACTCCACATACGCACCGCCGTCCGCATTCTGGAAGGCATAGCCGGGGGCCAGCAGGGAACCGGCCTCAGCGCCGTTGACGTTAAGATTTGCAAACGTACCGCCGTTCAGCGTGGCATTGCCGCCGTTTAGCACGGTGAGGGACCAAATCTTCTCGCCCGTCCAGCCGGTCAGGTCAAGCGTATTGCCCGGATCTACGATCACATACGTAAGCTCCGCGCCGCCGCGGACGATCAGCGTATTTCCCCTATCGTTTTCTCCGACATAAAGCGTTCCGCTGATGGTCTTACCGTTGCTCACATCCAGCACCAGCGTTTTGCCGCCTGTCACATAGCCGCCCAGATATTCGCCGCCCAGCGCTGAGACTGTGCTTTCGCTCTTAGCCGCCTGAATCGCGAAATACAGGCCGCTCTTCGTGTGTTTGCCATCGTAGCCGTCGGCGTAATACGTGGTCGTGCTGCCGTCCGGGGCAACGACCTTCGCCGTCACCGTCTGCCCGCAGACGTCGCAGGCGTAAATGCCGTCGGTCTCCGTCGCGCCCGCGTTGTGGGGGCAGTGATAGCCGCAGTCCGTCTTTTTGCACACGCCGTTCTTATCCGACCAGTCGTGCGCGCATGTGAAGCCGCATGCGCAGACGCCGTCCACCAGAGTGTGCGTGTGGTCATTGACCACAACGTCACTTACGGCTTGATAGTCGTAGCCGTTTATGAGATTGCTGGACTTCCTGTCAAAAAACGCCTTGTTGTCCGCCAGCAGGTCGCCGGGCTTGCCGCCAATATTGTTGTAGACATTGCCGAACGTGCCGCCGTAAAGCTTGGTTTCGACGTTCGCGCTGGTGGCATAAAACACATCCACCGTGCCGCCCTTAAAGGTCATCGTGCCGGTGGCAGTGGTAGCGCTCTCCCAGTACCGATAGAATGAGCCGCTCTCAACGGTCAGGTCGCCATTATAAAGCTCCAGCTCATAGAAGTAGCCGGTCTGCGCAGCGCTGCTGTCCAGAACCGTCAGCGTGCCGAGGCTGCCGTCAGGGTCGCCGACCTGAAGGAATGCCTGATGGAAGTCGTCACCCGTCCGATGGCCCACCTTGTGTCCGTTCAGGTCGAAGGTATACGGCCCGCCGACGACGTAGATCGTCTTGGAGCGGCTCCAATCGTCAGAGTCTATCATCAGCTTGACGGTCTCGTTCTCCTTTACATTGGCAAAGGCTTCGTCGATGGTCTCGTAAT
>CAKTJA010000244.1 GCA_934567115.1 uncultured Oscillospiraceae bacterium | reverse complement strand
GCTTCGGGTGAATTTACGGAAAGGTGGAAACACAACCATGATGCTCAAAGACCAGAAGACCGCCATCATCGCGGCCAACCGCACCCACGAGGGGGACACCGGCTCCCCCGAGGTCCAGATCGCCATTCTCACCGAGCGCATCAACCAGCTCACCGAGCACCTCAAGGTCCACGCGCACGACAATCACTCCCGCCGCGGCCTTTACAAGATGATCGGTAAGCGCCGCAGTCTGCTCGACTATCTGATGAAGAAGGATATCGAGCGCTACCGCGCCATCATCGCCAAGCTCGGCATTCGTAAGTAAGAAACGGAATACGCGGGGGAAGGCTGCTCTTTCCCCGCGTGTTTTGCTCTCTTTCCCCACGCGTTTTTTCGAAAAAGCCGGGGACTGCGCCCGCATTTTAGCAGTTGATCTTGTCCGCG
The DNA here is from genome assembly GCA_934567115.1 of uncultured Oscillospiraceae bacterium. Lineage (GTDB taxonomy): Bacteria > Bacillota > Clostridia > Oscillospirales > Oscillospiraceae > Hominicoprocola. The sequence continues at coordinate 1,290 of CAKTJA010000244.1, read as the reverse complement.
AGGTCATCGCGGCTGAGCTCAAGTGCTAAAGGGTCGGACATGCAGTCTCCGAGAAGATCAAAAAAGGAGCATGAATATGTCAACCATCATTACGCAAAGACAGTTCCCTAACTACCGCAAGTACGAGATGGACCTTGCCGGCCGTCCGCTGACGCTGGAGGTCGGCAAGCTTGCCGAGCTTGCAAACGCCGCAGTCATGGTCGGCTACGGAGACACGCGCGTGCTGGTGTGCGCGACGGCCTCCGCCCGTCCGCGCGACGGCATCGACTTCTTCCCGCTTTCCGTCGACTTTGAGGAGAAGATGTACTCCGTGGGCCGCATTCCCGGCAGCTTCAACCGCCGCGAGGGCCGCCCCGGCGAAAAGGGCGTTTTGACCTCCCGCGTGATCGACCGCCCCGTCCGCCCGCTGTTCCCCTACGATTTCCGCAACGACGTTTCCATCATGGCCACGGTGATGTCCGTCGATCACGACTGCTCGCCCGAGGTCGCCGCGCTCATCGGCACCTCCGCCGCGCTCGCCATTTCCGACATTCCGTGGAACGGACCCATCGGCGCGCTGAAGGTCGGTCTGGTGGACGGCAAGCTCGTCCTCAACCCCACGAGCGAGCAGCGCAAGGTCTCCGATCTTGACGTGACCGTCGTTTCCACCGGGAAGAAGGTCGTCATGATCGAGGCGGGCGCGAACGAGGTGGACAACGACACGATGTTCCGCGCCATCGAGCTGGCGCACAATGAGAACCAGAAGCAGGTCGCCCTGATCGAGCGCATGGTCGCCGAGATCGGCAAGCCGAAGTTCGACTACCCCCACGCCGACTTCGATCAGGAGCTGTTTGATAAGATCGTCGCGGACTTCATGGACGAGGCCAAGGCCGCGATGGACACCGACGACAAGAACGTCCGCGAGGCCCGCTGGAACGAGATGATCGAGCACTGGCACGAGAAATATCTCGAGGAATATCCCGACATGGACCGGTACCTCGACGAGTTCACCTACAAATTCCAGAAGAAGATCGTCAAGGCGTGGCTTCTGGAGGGGCACCGCGTGGACGGCCGCGCGAAAAACGAGATCCGCCCCCTCGCCGCAGAGGTCGGCGTGCTGCCGCGCGTCCACGGCTCCGGCCTTTTCACCCGCGGACAGACGCAGGTGCTCTCCGTCTGCACGCTCGATACGCTCAGCGCCAACCAGAAGCTTGACACCATCTGGGAGGAGACGGAGAAGCGCTATATGCACCACTACAACTTCCCCGGCTACTCCGTCGGCGAGGCCAAGCCCGCCCGCAGCCCCGGCCG
>CAKTJA010000243.1 GCA_934567115.1 uncultured Oscillospiraceae bacterium | reverse complement strand
TCATCAATGCCCGATTCGATTTTGTTGCTTTATTCTCCTGATTTGACATTTCAGTAACCTTTCAAGACTCTGATGCCGTCTACTGTCCCTGCTTCCAGCAGAAATCGCGGAACTCTGCCCAGTTTTCCTGCTCATCTACCGCGTATAAGCCCATGACAACACCGGTAAAGCCTCCGGCAACCTCGGAGGAGAGATATTTTGCCTGTGCCTTTCCAAGGAATACTTCCTTTGCTCCGTCGATTACATAAAACTCATAGTACTCTTCTCTGGTTACTGCCTTAAGCTGGACGGACTGCTGTTCTGCATCCGAAGCTTTCTCAAATGCATATTCGCCTGCTGTCATAATGGCATCACCGACATGGAACCGGAGCACCGCTTTAATTCCCTGCGCGGTAACACTCCGGAAGAGATCGTAATGCTGCTGCTCATCCATATAGAAGGTCACTCCCGCTTCCTTTGCCTTTCCGGATACAGAAACGGTAAGCTCGCTGTCAAACTCCGACTGCCGCACACCGATAAAGGTCGGGGTGTCTGCCTCTTCCAGGGTGATTCTTGTTCCCTTTAAACGGAACCGCTCTTTGGAGCACTCATAATTTTCCTTATGATAATCTCTTAAATAAATCCAGCGCATACTCTCGTATCCGACTGTCTCATTCCAGAAATCCTTTTCAAAGGAAATGCTGTAGTCCGTCTTCTGTTCTCCCTCGATCGGAAGCTCCATACAGTCCGTAACGATTCCGGTATGTGCATGCGCCTTCTCCCCTGCAGTAAACCAGCCATCGTTACCAAAATAAGCCGGTGTCAGATACACCTCACGTCCGAGCTGATGATAAGCCTGCCAGATTCCAAGCTGACGGAAGCCAAGGCAGACAATATAATAATTGCCGTTCTTATCCTGAATCAGATCCCCATGTCCGAGTCCCTGAATTCTGCTTAAATTGCCACCCAGATTCCGGTTTGTAACCACCGGATTGCCGGCATAGGCTTCAAACGGTCCAAACGGATCCTTCGATCTTGCATAGGTAATCATATGGCCATATTCCGTGCCGCCCTCTGCTGCCATCAGATAATACCAGTCTCCGATGTGGTACAGATGCGGAGACTCTAAGAAACGTCCGCCGCTGCCGCTCCAGATCTGGAGGGATTCGGTCAGCTTCTCTCCGGTTTCGACATTAATTTCACACTGGAAAACCGCAGGATTGCCATCCTCATCACTTCCGTTGCTGGTAAAATAAACCTTTCCGTCATCGAACAAAAGGGAAGGATCGATACCACCCTGATCTACAAAAATTGCCTCTGACCAGTCCCCTGTGATGTCCTCTGTCCAGACATAAAAATTCTTACCAAACGTATTGTTATTCGTCACCATATAAAAACGTCCATCGTTATAACGGATCGTCGGTGCGAACACACCGCCCGAGCTTGGCACACCGTGGAGCTCTACCTGACTTAACTTTGTCAGGCAGTGTCCAACCTGCTTCCAGTTTACGAGATCCTCACTTTCAAAGATCGGCACCCCCGGGAAAAACTGGAAGGAGCTGCAGGCCAGGTAATATTTACCATTTGCTTCACAAACACTGGGATCCGGATAAAATCCCTTCACAATCGGATTCTGTACTTTCATTCTATCTGTCCTTTCCTGACCATAACCGTTGTAACTGTTCCATACTTTCACAGTTACTCTTGATGCATATTCATCTTACATCATGGTTCCGG
>CAKTJA010000242.1 GCA_934567115.1 uncultured Oscillospiraceae bacterium | reverse complement strand
CGTGCAGCAGCTCCATCGAGCGGTCGAAATACTCCTTCACCGAGCGCAGCTGCGCGGCGTAGCCGTCCCAGACGTAGCTTTGCAGACGCAGCTTCCCCGTCATCGCCGCAAGCACGTCGTGGCGGAAGCTGTACTTATCCTGCGCGCTGCACTCGTCCACAAGCGAAAGCAGCAGCTCGCGGCTGAGAATGTAGATCTCCAGCGAGCGGTGTCCGCGCGGCGCGGACGGCGCGCACCACACCTGCTCCACCGCGCCGTCGAGCGCGAGGGTGAAATAGGTGGCGTTTTCCACAAAGCCGCCGTTCGCCGTGCACACGGCGGTGATATCCGCGCCGCTCCGCAGATGCGCGTCAAACACGTCCGTAAGCGGGAGATTGATGATAAGATCGCTGTCGGAAAGGACGACGTAATCCTGCCGGATCTCCTCAAGGTACGAGCGGACGAGGGCAAGCGCCTCCAGCTTGCCGCGGAACTCGCCGTCCCGGTAAACGCAGTTGTCCGCGAAGGGCGGAAGAAGGCGCAGCCCGCCGTTCTTTCGCGCCATGTCCCAGGTCTTCCCGTTCCCGATGTGGTCGAGCAGACTCTGGTAATTTCCGTGCAGCACAACGCCCACGTCCGTGATCCCGGCGGCGTGCATGTTGGAGAGCATGAAATCGACGACGCGGTAGCGTCCGCCGAACGGAACGGAGGCCGGCATGCGGTGCTCGATCAGCTCGCGCAGTCCCGGCTCCTTCTCATAGGAAAAAATGATGCCGTGCAGTCCGTTCATCGTACCGTCTCCTTTCCCTCGCGGTTGAGCATGCGGTTGGCCTCCAGCACGCGTCCCGCTTCCAGCTTCGTTTCCGGTCCCACGACCGTGACGCCCCAGCCCTGCGGCTGCGCGCCGTCAGGCGGCGCGCCGACCCGCGCGTTTTCGCCGATGACCGCGTTCTCGCCGACGATCGCATAGGACACCTTTGCGCCGCGTCCGACCACCGCGCCCGGCATGAGAATGGAGTAGTCCACCTCCGCGCCCTCGGCGACCGTGCAGCGCTGGGAGAGCACGGAGTTGCGCACGGCCCCCTCAATCCCGCAGCCCCGGGTAACAACGCTGTGGTCCACCTCGGCATGCTCGCCGAGGTAGGCGGGCGGCTCGGACTCCGCGCGCGCGTAGACCGGCCATTCACGGTCGAGCAGGTTCAGCCCGCTGCCCTGCGCGAGCATATCCATGTTCGCGTCCCACAGGGAGTCGAGCGTGCCGACGTCCTTCCAGTAGCCCTCGAACCGGTAGGCGGACATCCTCTCCCCGGCGGCGAGCATCGTCGGAATGATGTTTTTCCCGAAGTCGTTGCTCGACGCGGGGTCGTTCTCGTCCGCGATGAGATACTCTCTCAGCTTTTTCCATGTGAACACGTAGATCCCCATGGAGGCGAGATTGCTCTTCGGCTGCTTCGGCTTCTCCTCGAACTCGACGATAACGTCCCGCTCGTCCACATTCATGATACCGAAGCGGCTCGCCTCGTCCCACGGGACCTCCATCACGGCAATGGTGCAGTCCGACTGCATGCGCTTATGATGAGCGAGCATCGCCGCATAGTCCATCTTGTAGATATGATCGCCCGAGAGGATCAGCACATAATCCGGATCGTACATATCCACAAAGCCGATGTTCTGGTAGATGGCGTTCGCCGTTCCCTTGAACCATGTGGCTCCGTCCGCGCTCTGATACGGAGGCAGGATATGTACGCC
>CAKTJA010000241.1 GCA_934567115.1 uncultured Oscillospiraceae bacterium | reverse complement strand
TGTGCTCCAGATAGTGCGCGATGCCCGCGGGCGTGTCGCACCTCTCGCCGTTTCGGATGAACTGCATGTCCATGCCGCCGTAGCGCGCGGCAAAAAAGGCGTATTTGCGCCGGTATTGAGGCTTCGGCACGACGTAAAGCCGCAGGCCGTTGGGCAGCGTGTGCGCCAGCACGGTCTCCCCCACGCGGGGATAGCGCGTTTCATTCATCGTCCTGTTCCTCCCCCGTCAGAAAATATACGGTGTCGAGCGTCATGCTCCGCGCGGCGGCAGCAACGCGCTCGCCCGTCACGTCCCTGAGCGCCGCGATCAGCTCCTCCTCCGTCGCGCACGGACGGATGAAAATGTCCTCGTTCTCGAACGTGTACCTTTTCATGCGCTCATATCGCTGTTGAAAAGCCTCCCGCCGTTTCTCGGCGGCCTCGGCCTTCTGCCGCTCCTGCATCTGATCGTGCGCCCGCTTGAGATTCTGCGGCCACATCACGTCCCGCTCGGTGAGATCCTCGCCGAGCTTCTCGGCCATGTTCCAGTAGTCCAGCAGATACCCCGGCCACGGCCGGCTCTTATACCGCGCCGCCTGCCGGTCGAGATACCGCTCCGCCTTCCCCGGCAGCACGGCGCGCTTCAAAAAGTCCTCCTGCTGGCTCTCCGTCACCTTCGTGACCTCCTCGCCGAGACGGCAGGCCACACCGTATTTCCGCGCGAGCAGCAGCGCCTTCAAGCGCTTCGGCGCGTCCTCCGCGCCGTTGAAGTAGCTGAGCTCCTCCTTCGTCAGCCGCAGCAGCTCGTGCGGCTTTTTCCTTTTCCAGTCCACGCCGTGCAGCACGTCGGTCTTTTCCGACCAGTTTTTGTTATACGCCGGAGAGCGCTTCCCCTCGGCGATGAGAGCCGCCGCGAGCTTTTTGGCATTCGGCGCCGTCAGCGCCTCGGCGCTTTTGTGCCGCTGCCAGAGCTTCATCCACGCGACCGGGAAGCGGTATTCTGTCTCGACGCTCATGTAGCTCTCCAGCTTGCAGTTTGCGCACTCCGTTTCGGCGTATATGTTGGCAAGCCCCTCCGGGCAGTACACGAGATCCACGTCGAACATCGTGTCGGCAAACCGCTTCCGCTCCTCCCAGCCGGGGAGAATGTAGGTCGTGTTCATGAATTTCTGCCAGTGCCGCCAGCGCGCGGCGCTCGTCCCGCCGAAGGCGTACACCTCCCACGGATCCGCGCGCCATGTGACGCGCCCGCTCTTTTCCACGTCCCGGCACACCCGCCAGAGATAGAGCAGCAGCTTCCCCTCCTGCGCCTCCGCCGTCATCGGCCAGACGTACCGCGCAAGCTGCTGCGCTGAGGATACATGCCTTGCCTCCACCGCCTCGCCGCACATCGGGCAGGCGAGCTTGTCGCCGCTTATGAGCGCGTCCCCGCTCACCGGATGCAGAAACCCGAACGGCGCGCTGTATCCCGCGTGCCCGCAGCCGCCGCCCGGCACATAGGAGAGCTTCACCGTCTCCCCGCACGCCGAGCACACGGCATCCACGCACTTGTGCCGCAGACCCGTCAGCGGATCCGTCTGCCAGCCGGCGCGGTAGATGAAATAGTCCCGCCAGTCGAGCTTCTGCGCCTTCACCCAGTCCAGCAGCCCCTCCGGCGGCGTTTCCGAGAGCGTCATAAAAACGCCCCCAGATCAATAATTTCCGTATCCCCCTTGCCTCCCCTGACAGGGGAGGTTTCAGCCGAAGCATAACCACCCTTGCC
>CAKTJA010000240.1 GCA_934567115.1 uncultured Oscillospiraceae bacterium | reverse complement strand
CCGTAGTACTCGGCGCCCTGCGTATAGCCGACGATAAAGTCGTTGATCGTATCGGCGTTCTCCCCGCCGACCGCGCCGACCACGCCGCTTTCCGACATGGCGGCGGCAATGTAGCCGGCAAGGAAGCTGCCCTCGTTCTGGGCATAGGTGATGTTGAGCACGTTCTCCACCGGCGCGGAGGTCGCGTTGTCCACCCAGATCCACTTCACGTCGGGATAGTCGGGCGCGATGGTCTCCACATTAAAAAACTCCCAGCCAACGCACACGACGACGTCCGCCCTCTCGGCGGCGTTCTTCATCTGGATATCGTGGTTCTCGTTGTTGCACTCAATGACGATGGGGGTCACGCCGAGGTTCGCGGTCATGCGGTCGAGCCCCTCCTTGGAGGAGTCGTAGAAGCTGCGGTCGCCGAGCTTGCCCGCCACAACGACCGCGACGGTCAGCCCGTCCGCGTCGCCGCCGTTCCCGGAATCGGTAATGCCGGGGGCAATGCCGGCATCGTCAGGTTTGCCGCAGGCGGCAAGACTGAGCACCATCACGGCGCACAGCAGCACAGAGAGAAGCTTTTTCATTCCAATATACCTCTTCAAATCAAATTTGTACGGCGGAAGCGCCGCACGGATGATCTCATTATAGACAGTTCTCCTCCGCTTTGCAAGAGAGAACGCCGAATTTCGCCGAACGGAAAGCTTCCGGCCCGGCCCGAGACTGTCGATAAAGCGGCAGATTTCCCGTAACGGTAAGGAAGAGTGTGCGCGGGAAACCCAAGCGGGGTGTCCTGCACTGTTGAAATCAACAGTTTCCGGAGCTTTGAAAAAGCCCCGGAAACCTGCTCAGCGGGGAGAAAAGGTGTTTTCGACACGCAAAAGGCCGGACCAAACGGCCCGGCCTCTGTTCGTTCGTTTTCGCCGCACCCCTCCCCCAAAGCGGCGGAGCCGCAGGGCCGGGGACGCGGAGCAAAAATTTCAGCTTGACTTAGCGCCTTGATTTTGCTATAATAAAGCGATTATATGTGGAAATGTGCCCACAACGCACGCTTCCATAACCGGTATCAGCATACCACAGGGACCGGAAAAGCGCAAGTCAAAAGCTTTATTTTTGTCAACATTGCCGCGCGTGTCAAAATGCGGCATATTCCCCGAACGGACCGCAGCTTCGGGAAAGAAAGGCGTGAAGAACGACAATGGCCAAGGTCAAGATGTACGGCAAGACCCCCCGCAGAAACTTTGCCCGCCATGAAGAGATCATGGAGATGCCGAATCTTCTGGAGCTTCAGAAGAAATCCTACCAGTGGTTCCTCGACGAGGGGCTTCAGGAGGTATTCAACGACGTCGCCTCCATCTCCAACTACGCGGGAAACCTCGAGCTGAGCTTCATCAGCTACAAGATGGACGAAGCGCCGAAATACGACGTGGAGGAGTGCAAGGCGCGCGACGCGACCTATGCCGCCCCGCTCAAGGTCAACGTCCGGCTGTTCAACAACCAGACCAAGGAGATCAAGGAGCAGGAGATCTTCATGGGCGATTTCCCGCTCATGACGCAGTCCGGCACCTTCGTCATCAACGGCGCGGAGCGCGTGGTCGTCAGCCAGATCGTCCGCTCCCCCGGCGTGTACTACGGCAAGGAGATCGATCTGAAGACCGATCTGCCGCTGCTCACCTCCACCGTGATCCCCTATCGCGGCGCGTGGCTCGAGTATGAGACCGACACCAACGAGGTGTTCTGGGTCCGCATCGACAAGAACCGCAAGCTGCCCATCACCGAGCTGAT
>CAKTJA010000239.1 GCA_934567115.1 uncultured Oscillospiraceae bacterium | reverse complement strand
GCTCGTCCATGTCGATACGCTGATGAACCGCCGGCCCGGCGAACTTTCCGGCGGCCAGCAGCAGCGCGTGGCCATTGCGCGCGCGCTGGTGAAACGTCCGCGGCTTCTGCTGCTTGATGAGCCGCTGTCAAATCTCGACGCGCGCCTGCGTCTTGAAATGCGCGAGGAGATCCGGCGCATTCAGCAGGAAACGGGCGTGACGACCATCTTTGTCACCCACGACCAGGAGGAGGCCATGTCGATCTCCGACCGTATCATTCTGATGCGCGAAGGTGTTTTGCAGCAAAACGACCTGCCGCAGGTGCTCTATCACGAGCCTGCGAACTGCTTTGTGGCGGATTTCCTTGGAAACCCGCCCATCAACCGGATGGAGGGCGTGTGGCGGGATGGCGCGTTCCGCCTTCCAGACGGGTCTTTTTCTTTGAAGCTGACGCCCGCTGTCCTGCCGGAAGATGGCCGGAAGGTCATATTCTCCGTCCGGCCTGAGAGCATCCTTGCGGTCCCGGCGGAGGACGCGGCGTTCTCCTGCGCGGTCTCGCGCCTTTACGAAATGGGCAAGGAGGAAATTGGTTATCTGCGCTTCGGTTCCGCGGAGCTGCGTGCGTTCCTGCCCGCGGAGCTGAACCTGAAAGCCGGGGACGTACTGCCGGTGGCGCTGCGCGGACGGGGCGTGTTCCTTTTTGACGCGGAGACGGGAGGTCGGCTGCTGTGAAAAAGAAGCAGGCTCATCCCGAACGCCTGCGCCGCGTCCGAGCGGCGGGGGAGGCGTACCTCTATCTCGCGCCGTTTTTGATCGGCCTGGCGGTTTTTACGCTTTACCCGGTCGTGAACGTGTTCCTTCTGTCCTTCAGGGAAGATTACAGCTACTTAAACGGCACCTACGCCGGCTGGAGCCTTGAAAACTATCAGAAAGTCCTCTCCGATCCCAAGTTTACGCAGGCAATACGCAATACGCTGCTCTACGTGCTGGCTGTGGTGCCTGTTTCCACGGCGCTGGCGGTTATAATCGCGTGGCTCCTAAACCGCCGTCTGCGCGGCAGCGCGCTTTTTCAGACCGCCTACTTTATGCCGATGGTCACGTCGATCACCGCGGTCGGGCTTGCCTGGCGGCTGATGTACAACCAGCAGTATGGTATATTGAACTACGTCCTGTCGTTTTTCGGCGCGCCAAAGATCGGCTGGCTGACGGACCCGAGCTGGTCGCTCACGGCGCTTGTGATCTTCGGCATCTGGAACATCCTGCCTTTCACAATTATCCTACTGCTCAGCGGCCTGCAAAATATCAACGAGCTCTACTATACCGCCGCGCGCGTGGACGGTGCGAAGGAGGGCCGCATCTTCCGGCGCATCACGGTGCCGCTTCTGGCGCCGACGATTTTTCTCGTCTGTATCGTCAACACGATCTCGAGCTTTAAGGTGTTCAGCGAGCTTTACCCGCTCTTCAAGGGCGACCCCGGCCCGGTTTATAACCTCTACACCGTGGTCTATTATATCCGCTATATGATGATGGAGAAGCGCGAGTACGGCTATGCGGCGGCGGCGGCCGTGGTGCTGTTCCTCTTTATTTTCGTATTTACCATGATCCAGCTTTTCGTCAAGAAAAAGCTGCGTGACCGTTCTTAGGAGGTGCCTATGCGACGCAAGCTTGGCGACAGCCTGGCCTATCTGGTGCTCATCTGCGGCGCCGTGATGATGATTTTCCCCTTTCTCTGGATGTTCCTGTGCGCGTTTAAGACGCACTATGAGGTCACGCAGTACCCGCCGCAGTTTCTGCCGGAACACTT
>CAKTJA010000238.1 GCA_934567115.1 uncultured Oscillospiraceae bacterium | reverse complement strand
CCTTTTGTGCGACTGGCAGATCAACCATACCATCGTCTGGTCCGGCTACGTCGGCGGCGCGCTCGCGGTCGCCTATGTCGTCGTCATTCTCCCGTTCTGGTTTCGGCGCGTCCCGCCCGCAGTATTTGTCGCGGCGGATTTCGTCGCGGCGGGACTGTATCTTCTCTACATCAACTGCGCGGTTGGCGGGCACTGGTTCCTGCCCTTCGCGTTTCCCGTCACGGGCGGTCTCGGCGCGATCGCCGTCACCGCTGCCGTTTTGCTGCGCCACACGCACCGGGGCCGCCTTTTTATCGCTGCGGGGATCATCCTCGCGCTCGGCGGCTTCACCGTGCTGATCGAATTTCTGCTCAACCTCACCTTCGGCCTCAGCGGGCGGCTGGTGTGGTCCGTCTTTCCTCTTGCGGGCTGCATGCTTGTCGGCATAACGCTGCTTGTCATCGCCTGCTGCCCTCCCCTGCGGGAAAGCCTGAGACGGAAGCTGCTTTTCTGAGCCGCCCCGCGCGCTTCGCTTTGTCCTTTTGAAGCCGCTCTCAAAGATTAATGCCGTCGGCCTGCTCTCCGGCAGCTTTGCCGGACCCGGCGTACGGCAATATGCAAACCGGTATGCGCGGAGGAAATTATGAAACGGTATGCGGCAAACATCATAACAGGCTGCCGTATTGCATTCAGTATATTGATGCTGATATCCCCTGTATTTTTATTCCGGTTTTATGCCATGTATCTGGCAGGCGGCGTCACCGATATGATCGACGGAACGGTCGCGAGAAGGACAAATTCCGTCTGCGTGCTCGGTTCGCGCTTAGATACCCTTGCCGACTTTGCTTTCGTATCATCCGCCCTAATCAAAATATTACCGGCAGTGGAGGTTCCCAAATGGTCCTTGGCATGGACTCTTGTAATCGCCATAATAAAAATCACAGGCGCCGCATTGGGTCTTATCCACGGCAAAAGGCTTCTTGTCGAGCATACCGTTATGAATAAAATTACAGGATTCCTGCTGTTTCTGCTGCCGCTGACCCTCGGCTGTATTGAAATACGGTACAGCGCCTTTGGCGCATGCTCCATGGCGACAGCCGCCGCGATACAGGAGGCGCATTATATGAGAAAAGGAATAGAAGTAAGGTAAGAGCCGGGCCTTTTGGCCCGGCGTTTGCTTTTCCCGTCCCCGCAGGACCTCCCTTTCGCAGTCTCAGCGATGCACCGCAGCGCGCATTATGTACCGTCCCAGCCCTGCCGCTTCGCCAGCTCCTGCATGGCGGAGCAGAACCTCTGCCACGGCTCCAATGTCGTCTGTAACGGGTCGCCCTCACGAATACGCATGGTTCGGCGGATTTCCTTGGGGATCACTACACGACCGAGATCATCGATCCTTCGCACAATTCCGGTTGCTTTCATCTATAAAAATCTCCTTTGTTTTTTACTGCGCTTAGTCTTTGAAAATCGCGCCAGTTTATCCAAGGAACACACTGGAAGATTTTTGATGCCGCCGAAGCGTCTTTCCATATCCTTCCGACGCGGCGCGCCTACGTTTCTTTATTCATTTATATTTATATATTTATGTTGTTCCCGAGCATATGGGCTTTTACAAAACTTACCGTCGGACAATTCGAATACCGTCGGAATTTTCGGCAAAGCTATGTCTGCGATACCCAAACAACGTTTCAACCAAACATGAAACAAATCAAAAGGAGAAATGATTATGTCCAGCAAGAATAACAACAAGCTTAACGTTCCCCAGGCCCGCGCCGCGATGGATAAGTTCAAGATGGAAGCCGCGAGCGAAGTCGGCGTCAACCTCAAGGAGGGCTACAACGGCGACCTGACCTCCCG
>CAKTJA010000237.1 GCA_934567115.1 uncultured Oscillospiraceae bacterium | reverse complement strand
CAGCGTGCCGAGGTTAAAGCCGACAACGCCGCCGGTATACCGGTTGGCGGACACGCTGCCGCGCACGATGCAGTTTGAGATAACGCCGGTTTCCTCGTTGCGGCCGGCCAGCGCCCCGACAGAGCTTTTGCCGCTTACGGAGCCGAAGAAGGAGCAGCCGTCGACGGTTCCGTAGTTGCGCCCGACGATGCCGCCGACGTATTCCTTCGTGCCGCCGGGGAGGACCTGCCCCTCGACCTTGAGAGAGCGGATCACGCCGCCGCGCTCGACGGTCGAGAAAAGGCCGGCGGGGGAGAAGTTCCCGGTCAGGCGCAGACCGCTTATGGTGTGTCCGCCGCCCTCAAACGTACCGGAAAAGGTTGCGATCGGCTCAAGCTCCACGCCGCGCAGAGAGATGTCGTTCGCCAGAACGACCGTTTTTCCACGCGACCAGGTGTCGAGCGAGCAGTGCTCGGAAAGCTCGATCAGGTCCTCCGCCGTGCGGATGTACACAGTGTCCCCGTCCGTTTCCGCGATGGCGGGGAGGCAGAGGCTTGCGCACAGGGCCGCGCACAGCAGCAGCGAGAGCAGCCGTGCGGGCGCATTATTCCGTTTCATCCGCCGCGCCTCCTTCCTCGGTCATGCTTCCGGAAATGACGGTTACGTTAACGTCGCCGTCCACGATCGCGCGCACCACGCCGCTGACCGTGCCGTGGATCTCGCCGCGCACCACGCCGTCGAGCCGTATACGGCCATCCGCCGAGTGGCGGTGGATGACATTCGGTACGGCGAACGAGGTTTTATCCACCACGGTCCCGCCGATCAGCAGGATCTGCGGCAGGGCGAACATGACCATCACGATCGAGATCACCGTGCCTCTGCCGAGGCTTTCTCCGATGCCGGCAATAACCGGCTCAGAGGTCATGCTGCCGATCAGGAAGCCGCAGATCGACATGATCGCACCGGAGGTAATGATCGTCGGAAACGCGAAGTTCAGCGTTTCGACAATGGCGTCACGATGGTGCATCTTGGGCTTGAGCTCCTGATAGCGGCTGGCGATGACGATGGCGTAGTCGATGTTTGCGCCCATCTGAATGGAGCTGACGATCAGATAGCTGAGATAGAAAAGGTATTTCCCCGTGATCGTGGGGATGGAGAAGTTGATCCAGATGCAGCCCTGAATGACCAGGATCAGCAGGATCGGCATGCCGGCGGAGTTGAAGGTGAACAGCAGCACCGCCATAACGACCAGCACCGAAACGATGCTGACGACCTGATTGTCGATGGCGAACGACTTTTCAAAGTCGTATTCGTTGGTCGAATTTCCCGCGACAAGGACGGTTTGCCCGGGATAGTACTTCTGCGCCGCCGCGCGCAGCGTATCGACGAAATCATAGGTCTCGCGCCCGCCCTCCGGAAGGTTGACGTAGACGAGCATGCGGCTGTATTCGTCGCCCTGAAGCTGGAGCTTCGCGTTGGTCATCTGCGTATAGGCGTCGTCGAGCGTTTCCTGCAAATCGTCGTCGAGCGTGACATAGCCCTGCTGCACCTCGTCGTACAGGAAGAGGAACATGTCGATCAGCGGGACGGAGTAGGTCGAAAGCCCGCCGACGATCTTACCGTATTCCTCGCCGTTGGCGGCGTAGGCGGCGTAGAGAAACTCGGACACCTCAAAATCAAGGTCGGTCAGCTCGGAAAACTGGCGCGGGGTGAGCCTGTCGGTGAGCGTATAGCCGTCCATGGCCTCGGCGTTCGAGAGGCCGAGCGTGGAATCGACCTCCTCAAGCTGGTCAAGCTCGTCAAGAATGGCGCGCTCCTTCTCATAGTCGCCGGCGGGAACGATCAGCGCCATCAG
>CAKTJA010000236.1 GCA_934567115.1 uncultured Oscillospiraceae bacterium | reverse complement strand
TCTGGTGGAAAGCAGTCTCAGAGAGCTGGACCCCAATATCATCGAGGCGGCGCAGAGCATGGGCGCGACGCCGATGCAGATCATCTGCAAGGTGATGATCCCCGAGAGCGTGCCCTCCCTGCTGCAAAACTTCACCATCGCGCTTACGACGATCCTCGGCTATTCGGCTATGAGCGGCATCATCGGTGGCGGCGGTCTCGGCAAGATCGCCATCGACTACGGCTACTACCGCTACAAATATCTCGTGATGTATGCGGCTGTCATTCTGCTGATCGTCCTCGTCCAGATCTTCCAGAGCGTCGGCACGCGGCTTGCCTCCAAGTGCGACAAGCGGCTGAAGAACCGGTGAGAATGCCCGGGACGGCCGCTCCCCGCAAAAAATGAAGTAAAGCGCCCCCTGCCTCCGATAAAGCGGAAGCGGGGGGCGGCGCTTTTTAACCGGACGCGCCTCGGACGGCGCTCCCGTTCGCTACTGCTGTTGCTGCTGGGAGTTGGTCTGCGAAATTTCCGGGAGGAATTCCATAAACCGGATGGAATAGAGATCGGCGCTGATGTAGCTTTGCTCGTCAGGCTGATACAGGGCGATGTAATCGTTGCCCACCTCATACAGGATCCCGTGGGTGACGATGGTGTTCTGCGTCCCGACCAGGAAGCTCACGATCACGCTGCGTCCCACGTTCCGCACCATCAGGCTCTTCCACGAGCTGTGCAGGATCTGCTCCGCCTGACTCACTCCCTGTGCGGCGGGCGGCATGGGGGCAAGGTTGGTGTCCATTCTCATGCTTCCCTGCACCACGCTCGGCGTCATGCCGCCCGACTGGCTCCCCTGCACCGCACTGGGCGCCATGCCCTGCTGCTGGCTCCCCTGCGCCGCACTGGGCGCCATGCCCTGCTGCTGGCTCCCCTGCGCCGTACCGGACGCCATGCCCTGCTGCTGACCTCCCTGCGCTCCCCCGCTCCTCATCATCTGCGCTCTCATCTGCATGGTGCTGTTGTCGATCATCGTCTCATAGGTGCTGGAGCTTCCCTGCGTCGTCACTGCGGGAAGATACCTGTCGTTTTCCTGTGCGCCGCAGCGCGCGAGATCAATCATACCCTCAAATCCTTTCATATCAAATCATCGGCTCCGCCCTTTGCTCTCTCAGGTGTCGTAGTAGGCCGCCGTCGGATCATAGAAGCAGTGATTTCCGATACGTGTGCGGAACACCCCGACGCCGGAGGGAAAATTTGCCCGGCAGGTATCGGAAAACGGGTTAAAGAACCAGAGCGCGTCGCCCAGCTCCATCAACCGGTTCCCCGACATCGCCCAATCCGCAATGCCAAAGTGCACATCTGTCGGGCGCATATTGTATATATTCTGCGGGTTGTACGCGCCATTCTCCGTTTCGCTGGCGCAGACGAACTGCCCCGGCTGCATGATGATCCTGCGAATGCTTCCCTGCCCGACCCGGGCGTATTCGCCGCCCGACGCATGCACACGGTTCATCACGACGCTCGCCACCGCTTTCATTCCGTTCTCCCCCTCGCCGCCCGCCTCACATTCGATCAGCCGTGCCAGAAGCTCGCGGTCGGAGTACGCCATTGCCTCGCCCCCTCTGTTTGCCGTTTCTTTCGTTTCAGCCTATGCGCCGCAGTCTGTCCGTGTGAGCGCGCCGGGACCGTTTCCCCGCAAAGAAGAAAATTCTTCGTTGAAATCACGGGGCGAAGTGCTATAATAAACCTGCCGCAAATCATACTCCGCCGGCCATCGGAGGGACCGGAGCCAAATCTTTCCCCGCCCGCCGGTAAACAAAATAGAGGAGAATTGTTATGGATTACGCAAAAGAATCGCTCCGCCTGCACGGGGAGTGG
>CAKTJA010000235.1 GCA_934567115.1 uncultured Oscillospiraceae bacterium | reverse complement strand
GACGTATGCCGTCCGAAGGACGCCTGACGGAGGTGCGCGATGTCCGTCAAAATCCTTCACGCCGCCGACTTCCATCTTGACAGCGCGTTCGCCGCGTCGCCGCCCGGGCTTGCCGCGCAGCGCCGGCGCGAGAGCCGCGCGGCAGTGGAGCGGCTTTCAAACTATGTGAATCAGAACCGGATCGGGATCGTTCTGCTTGCCGGCGACCTCTTCGACGGCGAAACGGTCTACCGGGAGACGGTCGAGCAGCTGACGGAGGCGCTTGCGGGCATGGCGGCGCGCGTGTTCATCGCCCCCGGAAACCACGACTTCTACTCCGCGCGGTCGCTTTATGCGACGCTTGACTGGCCCGAAAACGTACATATTTTTAAGACGGCCGAAATGGAGCGCGTCGATCTGCCCGAGCTGAACTGCGCCGTTTTCGGCGCGGCGTTTACCGCTCCCTCGCGCGAGCGCGGGCCGCTTGCCGGCTTCCGCGCCCCGGACGACGGGACCTTGAAGCTCGGCGTTCTGCATACCGAGCTTGACGGCGCGCCGGGCTACGGCCCCGTTTCACGCGAGGAGATCGCGGCCTCCGGGCTGGACTATCTCGCGCTTGGGCACACGCACGCCTTCGGCGGCGTATGCCGGGCGGGCGGGACCGCCTACGCCTACTCCGGGTGTCTGGAGGGACGCGGCTTCGACGAGTGCGGGCCGCGCGGCTTCCTTGCGGGGGACGCGGAGCCGGGCCGCGTGGATCTGAACTTTGTTCCCTTCGCCCTGCGGCGCTATGAGATCCTCACGGTGGACGTGACCGGGAAAACGCCCGAGAGTGCGCTGCGCGGCGCGCTGCCGGAGGATACCCTGCACGATCTTTTCCGCGTCGTCTTCACCGGGGAGACGGACGAGCGCGGCGTCGATACCCGCGCGATCCTCGAGCGCTTCGCCCCGGGCTTTTTCCACCTTGAGCTTCGCGACAAAACGCATATCGGCGGAGACGTCTGGGCGCGCGCGGCGGAAGATTCGCTTCGCGGTGAATTTTTGCGCACGCTCCGCGCACAATATGAATCGGCGGACGAGGAGGGCCGCGCGGCAATCAGCCTCGCCGCGCGCTTCGGCCTCGCCGCACTGGACCACCGCGATCTGTAGGGGGAAGCTTTATGGCTGTTTTTCACGGGAAAAAGGGCGAGCCGGTCGTCTTTCTCGCCAAATCCGAGCGGGAGGACAAGACGCTGCTGGTCGGCTTCCGCGCGGGCGGGCTGTCGCTTTTCGCCGCCCTTCGGTACGACCTGCAAAGTCTGGCGTGCGGTCTCTTCGCCGCGGCGGCGGCGCTGGCGGCCGCAAGGCGGCTGCTGCGCAGAGCAAGGCGCGTCGGATAAGCCCCGTCCCAGACAAAGCCGGGAACGCACGCCGCGTTTCCCGGCTTTTGCACGCGCGGCGCATTGACAGGACCGCGCTGGGCATGTAAAATATGGTCCGTAGCATGCGGATGCAGGAATTTTTTTCAGATTGTGAGGATCAGATCATGACAGCTTCTTTTCAGGGAACCGAACGGTACGTCGCCTCCGCCGAGCTGATGGGCGCGGTGAACATCGCCGTCGCGCTGCAAAAGCCGCTTCTGATCAAGGGCGAGCCGGGCACGGGAAAAACGATGCTCGCGCAGGCCGTCGCCGACGCGCTCGGAAAGCAGCTTATCATCTGGAACGTCAAGTCCACCACCAAGGCGCAGGACGGGCTGTACGTCTACGACGTGGTGCAGCGCCTGTACGACAGTCAGTTCGGCTCCTCCGGGGTGGACGACATCGGGAAGTACATCAAGCTCGGCAAGCTC
The DNA here is from genome assembly GCA_934567115.1 of uncultured Oscillospiraceae bacterium. GTDB lineage: Bacteria > Bacillota > Clostridia > Oscillospirales > Oscillospiraceae > Hominicoprocola. The sequence continues at coordinate 62 of CAKTJA010000235.1, read as the reverse complement.
GGCGAGGCGTTCTCCTCTCCGGAGCAGGTCGTACTGCTGATCGACGAGGTCGATAAGGCGGA
>CAKTJA010000234.1 GCA_934567115.1 uncultured Oscillospiraceae bacterium | reverse complement strand
TCCGAGTGACTGGAATCGAACCAGCGGCCTCTTGAACCCCATTCAAGCGCGATACCAAACTTCGCCACACCCGGATTTCGCAGCCTCTCAATCGAGACCTTTCTTACAATACCACAGCGCGGAGGAAAATGCAAGTGTTTTTTTGACTTTTTGCGCGTCTCGAACCACAATGGTCAAACTCCACAATTTTTCAGCAAAAAGTTGCTGCATTTTAACCGCAAATCACAACCTGCCGGCAGGAGACCATGTACCGCAGTCCGGCGCGGATATCGAAACGGACGGGATAAACAGGCAGGGGCGGGCCTTTTTCGGCCCACCCCCGTTTGTTTCGAAATTCGCCGCCGAACCGCCAAAGGCGGAAACCGCTCCGATCCGCAGGTTCCGGCGATTCGCCGCGCAGCTTACTCCTGAACGAAGTAAACGCCGTTCATGCCGCTCTCGTCGGGGATGGCGATCATGGTCAGACCGTCCAGATCGACGAAAATGCAGGCATAGGGCACTTCGGTCCCGTTGTTGTCAAACGTAACGCCCACGCTGCCGTCCTCAAGATACTCATAGGTGCCTTCCAGCGTGCCGTTGCCCTGGATCATCTGAGCGGTGCCGTCGCTGCCAAACGCAAACTGCAGCGTACCGCCGTACTGGTTGAGAGCCTCGGTCGCCTCCTCAAGGTTCAGCTCGTTGCCGTCGATGCAGGCGCCGGCAAAGTTCCAAACCGTATCAGCCATCTCGGGCGTTTCGACGGTGGCGGCGTCCCACAGAGTGTTGCCCTCGCCGAGGTCGTTCTCAGTCTCGCTCCCGTCGGATTCCTCCGGAAGATTGTCCTCGACCGCCGGCGGATTTTCGTCCACAACGTTTTCGTCGTCATCGCTGCCGCCGCAGGCGGTCAGAGACAGGATCAGCATCAGGCTGAGCATGAGCGCAAAAAACTTCTTCATTTCCAATTTTTCTCCTTACATTTCATTTTTAAGTACCAATACTTCCTGATTTTGCCGGGAACCTGCATGCGGCGTGACTTTTCTTTCACCTCCGTATGTATCTTCGCGTCTGCGGACCGGGGGGAAGGACAGCGCGCCCTTTCGCTGCGGTCCGCTGTCCGCCCCTGCCATCGGGGGCGGCGGACTGATTGTATGCTGTGTATTTTGCCGCTGCACGGGCTTTCCGTGAAACGGCCCAGCTCACACGGGCATGACAAAGCTTCCTGCACAAAACCACAATAGCGTCATTATATGCGTCGTTTGCTGTTTTGTCAAGAAAAGAATGCAGGGAAAGCGTGCGGTCTCTTGCCTGCAAAGCCTTGAAATGCGGGACGCGATGTGATAAAATAAATCGCTGTTTCAGATTCCTTTTGAGAAAGAGGTGAGGGCGTGTATCTCAAGGCGTTGGAAATTCAGGGCTTCAAAAGCTTTCCCGACAAAACGGTGCTGAACTTCGGCGAGGACATCACCGCGATCGTCGGGCCGAACGGAAGCGGAAAATCGAACGTTTCGGACGCGATCCGCTGGGTCATGGGCGAGCAGTCGAGCAAGTCCCTTCGCGGAGCGAAGATGGAGGACGTCATCTTCGGCGGAACCGAGAAGCGCAGTCAGATGGGCTTTGCGCAGGTCACGCTCGTGCTGGACAATACGGAGCATATCTTTCCTCATATGGAGGAGGCTGAGGTCGCCGTCACGCGGCGGTATTACCGCAGCGGCGAGAGCGAATACTATATCAATAAACAGAGCGTCCGTCTGCGCGACGTGAACGAGCTGTTCATGGACACCGGCATGGGACGCGAGGGCTACTCCATCGTCGGACAGGGAAAGATCGACGAGATCCTCTCGGTCCGGAGCGCCGACCGCCGCGAGATCTTCGAGGAGGCGGCGGGCATCTCCAAGTTCCGCCACCGCAAGGAGGAGACGGAG
>CAKTJA010000233.1 GCA_934567115.1 uncultured Oscillospiraceae bacterium | reverse complement strand
TCGTCCGCTGCGCGGACAACCGAAGAGCATGGCGGATATACCATTCCGCTGACGCTTCATGGTATAATAAAATAAAGACGAACACTGCACTCCGGTCTGTGCGCTTTTCATTCACCGCGCAGACGGACAGGGGCATGATCGTCGGAACAATTCGAAGGGGCGCTGGCGCAAGCCGGCTGAGATCGGGGCATAATGCTGCTCCAGTCCCTCAAACCTGATCCGGGTAATGCCGGCGTAGGAATGCGAAGCATATGGCGGACTCTCTTTGCATCGTGACGCGCGGCGTTGCGGTGCATTTTTTGTTGGGAGGCCATGCTATGAATACGACCGGAAAAACCCGTGCGCTCGCGGAGGGCGCGCTGATGATCGCTGCGGCGGAGGCGCTGGGCTACCTCAAGCTCTGGCATATGCCGGAGGGAGGCTCCGTTTCGCTGATGATGCTGCCCATTGTGCTCTACGCGCTCCGCTGGGGACTTTCGCGCGGACTGCTCGCGGGGCTGGCGCTCGGCGTGATTGACTTCATGCTTGGCGGCGGCATCGCGATCGGCTGGCAGTCGATCCTCGGCGACTATGTAATCGCGTGTACGCTTATCGGTCTTGCGGGCGTCGGGCGCGGGAAGGGGACCGTCGGCATGCTCTGCGGCGCGGCGCTCGGCTGTCTGGGGCGGTTTTGCGCCGTGTGGGTCACCGGCGCGACTTTGTGGGGCGAGTACATGTACGACATATACGGCCTCCCCATGGACAACGAGTGGGTGTATTCCTTCCTGTACAATCTTCCCGTGCTTGTTTCCGGGGTGCTGACGGTGGTGTGCTGCGCGCTTTTGAAAAAGCCCATGGAGAGACTTCCGAAGGCGGATTGATCCGCCAAAGCATGAAAACAAAGCCGTTCGCTCTCGCGAACGGCTTTGTTCCGCGTGCCGAAAAAAACTTTCCGACACGCGGAACAAGTTATTAGAACTTTTTCAAAGTTCTAATAACTGTTAATTTCAATTGCGCAGGACACCCCTCCTGGGTTTCCCGCGCACACTCTTCCTTACCGTTGGGAGAAATTTACCGCTTTATCGACAGTCTCAACAAAGCCGTTCGCGAAAGCGAACGGCTTTGTTTTATAAGAACGGATCTCAGCGCTCTTTGCTGCGGGACCGGCCGCGCGGCAAACGTAGGGCGAAGCTCACTCGCCGTCCTCGGCTGTGAAGCCTTCCCACTTCCAGTTCCGCACCTCGGGCAGGTCTACGCCGTTGTCCCGGATATACTGCCGGTGCTCAACAAGCTTGTCGTTCATCTTCTGGATCAGATACGCGCCCCGGTTGCCCAGCTGCGGCAGACGGCGCACCGCGTCGATGACAAGGTCGAAGCGGTCGATATCGTTGAGCACGCGCATGTCGAAGGGCGTGGTGATCGTTCCCTCCTCCTTGTAGCCGCGCACGTGCAGATTCCGGTTGTGGCGGCGGTAGGTCAGCTCGTGGACCAGCGTGGGATAGCCGTGGTAGGCGAAGATGATCGGCTTATCTGCGGTGAACAGCCCGTCGTACTCCTCGTCGGTCAGCCCGTGCGGGTGCTCCGTATGGGGCTGGAGCTTCATGAGGTCCACCACGTTCACCACACGAATCTTCAGCTCGGGAAGCTCGCGGCGCAGGATGCTGACGGCGGCGAGCGTCTCCAGCGTGGGCGTATCGCCGCAGCAGGCCATGACGAGATCCGGCTCCCGTCCCTGATCGTTCGAGGCCCAGCCCCAGATGCCGACGCCCTGTGTGCAGTGCTTCACCGCCTGCTCCATGGTCAGCCACTGCGGACGCGGGTGCTTGCTTGCGACGATAATGTTCACATAGTTGCGGCTCTTGATGCAGTGGTCGAAGGTGGACAGCAGGCAGTTCGCATCCGGCGGGAGGTACATGCGCACAACGTCGGCCT
>CAKTJA010000232.1 GCA_934567115.1 uncultured Oscillospiraceae bacterium | reverse complement strand
CGATAAACGCGATCTCCCCGCCGGCGCGCTGCGCCTGCGCAAGAACGTGCAGCGCCAGCGTCGTCTTACCGGAGGACTCCGGACCGTAGATCTCGATGATGCGGCCCTTGGGAAGCCCGCCGATGCCGAGCGCGAGGTCCAGCGCCAGCGAGCCGGTGGAGATCGCCTCCACATTGGCGGCCTGTCCGTCGCCGCAGCGCATGATGGAGCCCTTTCCGTAAAGCTTCTCGATCTGAGCCATCGCCGTTTCGATGGCCCGTTTCCTGTCCGCGTTCGGCGCGGCGGCGGGCGCCGCCTTGGTCACTTTCTCTGCTGCCATAAAATTCGTCCTCCTGTTTCCGGTTCGAACTTAAAAAATCATTTTCTCTGAAAAAATCCGCCGTAAGGCGCTCTATATTTCGCTGCACAGCCGTCCGTAAACCACGCGCGGAACTCCGTGCAGGTCGCATACGGTCTGAAGATCACCGAAGCCCTTTGCGCGCATCATGCGCAGCACCTCGTCGGCCTGATATATGCCGACCTCGAACGCCAGAAGCCCGCCCGGCGCAAGCGCGTCGCGCCACAGCTCCGTAACGGCGCGGTAAAAATCCAGCCCGTCCGCCCCGCCGTCAAGCGCAAGGCGCGGCTCATGGTCGCGCACGGACGTATCGAGCGCGTCGATCTGCGCCGTCGGAATATAGGGTGGGTTGGAAACGATGCAGTCAAACTCGCCAAGCTGACGCGGCGGCTTTTCCCTCGCGTCGACGCGCATGGCCGTCACACGAGCGGAGAGCTGATTGCGGCGGATGTTCTGCCGGCAGACCCTCAGCGCCTGTTCGTCCAGCTCGCCGAGCAGCACGCGGGCATGAGCCACCTGACTGGCCACGGCAAGCCCGATGCAGCCGCTGCCCGCGCACAGATCCAGAACGCGGCAGTCCTCGCCGTTGTCCAGCTCGCGTATCACCTCGCGCGCAAGCACCTCCGTATCGGGGCGCGGGATCAAAACGGCGGGGGAAATGTCCAGCCCAAGACCGTAAAATTCCCATTCGCCGACAAGATACGCCACCGGCTCGCCGGCAAGATGCCGGGCGCACAGCTCGCCCGCCGCCTGCTCGACCTCCGGAGAGGCGTAAAGCAGCCCGTCGCGCAGCAGCTCGCTCTTCGTTTTTCCCGACGCGGCGCTGACCAGTTCACGCGCGGCCTGAGTCGCGTCCTCCGCGCCCGCGCCGCGCAGCCGCGCACGGATATCCATATACAGGTCGTTATATCTGATCGCCATCGGTCACCACTCGTCCCTTCCCTTTTCCCGGGGAATGACCAGCTCCATCGCGCGGATCGCGACCTCAAGCATGGAATCGTCCGGTTCATTGGTGGTAAAATTCTGAAGCCACAGCCCCGGCCGCGCCAGCGCGTTGGTCACGGGATTGTCATGTCTGCCGACGTAGCGGTTGAACTCATACGTCACGCCCACCACCGGGATGAGCAGCAGCAAATGCATGGCGACACGCACCCATGCGCTGCGCCAATCGACAAAGCTGAACACCACGCTCGACGTCAAGATCGACACCACGACCACCACGAACAAAAAGCTCGTGCCGCAGCGCGGATGATGGCGCGGCTGGACCCGGCAGTTCTCCACCGTCAGCGGCAGCCCCGCCTCGTAGCAGAAGATGGTCTTATGCTCCGCGCCGTGGTACTGAAACACACGCTGGATATCCTTCTGCTTCGAGCACAAAAGCAGGTATCCGAAGAAAACAATCAGCTTTATCACGGACTCGACCAGATTGTGCACGACCACGTTGGGGATGATCGGGCCGAGAAGACCCGCAAGAAAGGTCGGCAAAACCATAAAAAGCCCCACCGTCAGCCCCAGCGACAGGACGACCGCCAGCGCGACGACAAGCTTTTGCAGCTTCTCGCTGCCCAGCCTCTTCTCAAGCCACCGG
>CAKTJA010000231.1 GCA_934567115.1 uncultured Oscillospiraceae bacterium | reverse complement strand
GAGCGGGACTGGCCGGGTGCGAGGCTGCGTGGCAGCTTGCGCAGCGCGGCGTGGAGGTCACGCTTTGCGAAATGAAGCCGGCGAAGATGACGCCGGCACATCACAGCGAATATTTTGCCGAGCTTTGCTGCTCAAACTCCCTGCGCTCGGACCAGATAGAGAACGCGGTGGGCCTGCTCAAGGAGGAGCTGCGCCGTCTCGACTCTCTGATCCTGCGGTGCGCGGACGAGACAAGGGTCGAGGCCGGCGGCGCGCTCGCGGTGGACCGCCACGGCTTTGCCCGGCTTGTGACCGGGCGCGTGAAGTCGCATCCGCGCATCACGGTGCGGGATGGGGAGGTCACGAGCCTTCCGGACGAGGGGACGGTGATCGTCGCGACCGGACCGCTGACCTCGGACGCGCTCTCGCGCGCGATCGACGAAAAGCTCGGCGAGGGTCACACGCTCAATTTCTATGACGCCGCCGCGCCGCTCGTCACGTTTGACAGCGTTGACATGTCGAACGCGTGGTTTGCCTCCCGCTACGACAAGGGGACGGCGGATTATGTCAACTGCCCCATGACGGAGGAGGAGTACGACGCCTTTTGGCGCGAGCTGACCGCCGCTGAGGAGGCGCCGGTGCACGGCTTTGAGGATAAGCGCGTTTTCGAGGGCTGCATGCCGGTGGAGGTCATGGCCCGCAGGGGACGCGACACGCTGTGCTACGGGCCGCTCAAGCCGCGCGGACTGAAGGACCCGAGGACCGGGCGGGAGCCTTACGCGGTCGTCCAGCTTCGGCGCGACAATGCGGAGGGCAGCATCTATAACCTCGTCGGCTTCCAGACGCACCTCCGCTTTCCGGAGCAGAAGCGGGTCTTTTCCATGATCCCCGCCTTGCGCCATGCGGAGTTTGTGCGCTACGGCGTGATGCACCGCAACACCTATCTGAATTCGCCCGGTCTGCTCGACCGGTACTACCGCCTGATCGCGGACGGGCGCATCTCCTTCGCCGGTCAGATGACCGGGGTGGAGGGTTATGTCGAGTCGGCGGCCTCCGGCTTTCTTGCCGGGGTGGAGACCGCCCGGCGGCTGATGGGAAAAGCGCCGGTCGATTTCCCGCGCGAGACCGCCGTCGGCGCGCTGGGGCTGTACGTCAGCGATCCGACGGTCGGGAGCTTCCAGCCGATGAACGTCAACTTCGGCATCATACCGCCGCTTGACCACCGTGTGCGCGGCAAGCGGAACAAGAATGCGGAGCTTTCCCGCCGCTCGCTGGAGCTGATCGACGGCTTGCGCGAAACCGTGCTTGACGGCGCGGACGCATGGAGGGACTTTTTATGAAGATCATCGTTGACGCGATGGGCGGCGACTTCGCGCCCGAGGCTCCCGTCCGGGGCGCGCTGCTCGCGCGCGAGCGGCTTGGGGCGGAGATCATTCTGACCGGTCGCACCGCGGATATCCTGCGCGAGCTGGAGAAGTGCGGGTGCGGCGAGGTGCCGCGCGGCATTGAGATCGCGAACGCGGAGGAGGTCGTTGAGATCAGCGACGATCCCGCGACGGCGTTCAAGCGGAAGAAGGATTCCTCGCTGACCGTCGGACTGAACCTTCTGCGCGACGGAGCGGCGGACGGCTTTGTTTCCGCCGGTTCGACCGGGGCGCTGCTCGCGGGCGCGACGCTTGTGGTAAAGCGCATCCGGGGCGTGCGCCGCGCGGCGCTTGCTCCCGTGCTTCCGACGGCGGGCGGCAGGGCGGTGCTCATCGACTGCGGGGCGAACGCGGAATGCACGGACGAATATCTGCTGCAATTCGCGCTTCTCGGCAGCTGCTACGCCGAGAGGGTGCTCGGCGTTGCGCAGCCGCGCGTCGGTCTGCTGAACATCGGTGCGGAGGCAGAGAAGGGCGACGCGCTGCGCCGCGAGGTCCACGCCCGGCTGAGCGAGGCGGGCGAACGGGGACAGCTCAACTTTATCGGCAATATCGAGGCG
>CAKTJA010000230.1 GCA_934567115.1 uncultured Oscillospiraceae bacterium | reverse complement strand
ATTATATATCGCCTCCCGCCTGATCGAGCCGGTCCCGTTCGAGGCGCTGCAGGAGCTTTCGATGATCGACGACGGCGTGGACTTCTTCGATTTTTCCGAATGCCTGAGCAACCTTGTCTCCTCCGGACACCTGACGCTCTCCGACGACGGGCTGTACGCCGTCACGGAAAAGGGACTTCGCAACGGGCAGATCTGCGAATCGAGCCTTCCCTATTCGGTCCGCCTCGCCACGGATAAAAATCTTGCCGCCTTCAATCAAAAGCTCCGCCGCCGCACACAGATCAGGTCCGAGGTCTCCGCGCGCCCGGACGGGACCTACACCGTCTCGCTCGCCTTCCGCGACGAAAACGACAGTCCCCTCTTGAAGATGGAGCTGATGGTCCCTAAGGAGGCCATGGCAAACGACCTCGCCTCCCGCTTTCAGAAAGACACGGATCAGATCTACAACCGCGTCATCAACGCTCTGTTCACGCCCCCCGCGCCGAACGCGGAGGACGGCGCTCAGACACAGACCGACCCGTAGGCTCCGTGCCCGCTGCGGCGGACCGCCGGGGCGCATCTCTCCCGAAAATCAATACCGCCTCTCCTCGACCGTCTCCGGGCCGTCCGCGTGAAATGCGCGGACGGCCTGTTTCGTCCTTTTTCCGTTTCCCGTCTGTGCTATCATAGCCGTATGCGAAGGAGGCGGTGACCGGCATGACAGTCTACTGGGATCTTGCGGCGCTGGTGAACGGAGCGGTGGACTATCTGCTGCTGCTTTCGACGGCGCGTCTCGCCGGACGGACGGTCCCCCGTCCGCGTCTGCTTGCGGCTGCGGCCTTCGGCGCGGTCTATGCCGCCGCGCAGCTGTTCCTTCCCCGCTCGGTCCCGCTTGCGGCTGCGGCCTTCGCCGTGATGACCGCTCTCGCCTTTTACGGGACGGGGCGCGCGCTGAAGCTCAGCCTGCTCGCCGCGATGCTCTCCTGCTCGCTCGGCGGCGCGGCGGTCCTTCTGGGGCGGTGCTGCGGCTCGCTGGAGCGGATCGCGCGGGGCGTCGTCTTTGCGCAGCTCCCCTGGGGCGTTCTGTTCGGCGCGGCGGGCGTGACCTGGCTCCTGAGCGAAACGGTCTTTCGCGGCGGCGCGCGGTGCGGCGGCGCGGACACCGTCTCCGTCACGCTCTCGCGCGGCGGGCAGAGCGTCACCCTGCGTCTGCTGCGCGACACGGGAAACCTTCTCGCCGACCCGTCCACCGGAAAAAGCGTCCCCGTTATCGGCGAGAGTGCGCTGCGCCCGCTTCTGTCCGGGACCGACGCGGCATATCTCCGTCTGCCGTACGCCTCGGCCGGCGGAAGCGGCGAGCTGAACGCCTTCTACTGCGACAGCTTCCGTCTGGAAGGCAGAGAGCTTGGACCGCGGCTGATCGCCGTGTCGCCGTCCCTGTACGGCGACGGCGGATTTCAGGGCGTCTGGCGCATGGAAGAGGAGGAGCAACATGAATCGGTTCAAACAGCTGTGGAATAAGGTCCTCGCATGGCTCGCACGGCACGGGCTGCTTGCCCGCTCCGGAATATTTTACATAGGAGGCAGCGACTCCCTTCCCCCGCCGCTGCCGCGCGAGAAGGAGGCGGAGATGCTCTCCCGGCTCGACGCCGGGGACTTCGAGGTGCGCCAGCTTCTGATTGAGCACAACCTGCGCCTTGTCGCCTACATCGCACGGCGCTTCGACAACACCGGCATCAACATCGAGGACCTGATCTCCATCGGCACCATCGGCCTCATCAAGGCCGTCAACACCTATCGCAGCGACAAAAACATCAAGCTTGCGACCTACGCCTCGCGCTGCATCGAAAATGAGATTCTGATGTACCTGCGCAAAAACGCAAATCAGAAAACCGAGGTCAGCTTCGACGAGCCGCTCAACACGGACTGGGACGGCAACGAGCTGCTTCTCTCCGACGTTCTCGGGACCGACGGGGACACCGTGC
>CAKTJA010000229.1 GCA_934567115.1 uncultured Oscillospiraceae bacterium | reverse complement strand
GATCTGCCGGGCGCACGGGGTTCCCTGCTTTCTTGTAAGCGGCGCCGTCACGGGGGACATGACAGAGCTGTACCGCGTCGGGGTCACGGCGGCGTTCGGCGCGGTCACCTCGGTGGAGCCGCTCGACGAAGCCATGAAGCACGCGAAACGGAATCTGACCGCCGCCGCGGAAAACGCCATGCGCGCTTATCTTGCGGGGCACGCGAAAGTTCTTTTATCGGACAAGCAAGACAGATAAAGCACGCGTTTGATCCTGCTTAAAAAAAGAAACACCCGCCTGTCCGGCGGGTGCTTCTTCCCCCTTCGTCAAAGCGCCGATATCCTCTCCCTCCTGGCCGACGATCGCAAGCGTCTCGAAGGCCGGGACCTCGTCTCCTTCCTCGTGCAGCAGCGCCAGCACAACGCCGTCGCAGGGCGCGACCACATCGATGGCGGCCTTATCCGTCTCCACCGTGCAGATCAGGTCTCCCGCGTGAACCGTATCGCCGACATGGACGCAGCATTCCGAGATCAGGCAGACGTCGCTTCCTTCACTGGGTACAATGATTTTTGCAGCCATATCCGTTCCTCCTTATCTGCCGCGGATCTCTTTGACCGCGCGGACGATATCGTCCGTCGACGGCAGGACATCCGCCTCGCAGCAGGGCGCGAATGGAATGGGCGAATTCTTTGCGCAGACCCGGCGCACCGGCGCGTCGAGCTCGAACAGGCCGTCCTCACCGACCATCGCGGCGATCTCCGCCGCAACGCCGCAGGTGCCGACCGATTCCGTCACGACCACGAGTCTGCCGGTCTTGCGGACAGAGTCGAGGATCGTCTTTTTGTCGAGCGGGACAATGGTTCTGGGATCGACGATCTCGCACTCGATGCCCTCGGCGGCGAGCTTCTTTGCCGCCTCCACTGCGCGGTAGACCATATAGCCGACCGCGACGATGGTAACGTCGCTGCCGCTGCGCTTGACATCGGCATGACCGAATTCAATATAATATTCCTCTTCCGGCGCGGGCTTGAAGGTCTGATCGAGATCATCCACGACGGACTTGGCCTTGCCGCCGGGCGAGGTCGCGCCGTAAAGCAGCTTGTGCTCGAGGAATACGACCGGATTATTGTCGCGGATGGCGGTCTTCAGAAGACCCTTCGCGTCGTAAGGCGTGCTGGGCATGACGACCTTCAGGCCGGGCACATGCGCGAACCATGCTTCAAGCGACTGCGAATGCTGCGCGGCGCGGCCGGTTGCACCGTAGGGCGCGCGGATGACCATCGGGACTGTGACCTGTCCACCCATCATCAGACGGATCTTTGCGGCCTGATTGCAGATCTGATCCATCGCGCAGCCCATAAAATCGTTGAACTGGATCTCCGCGATCGGGCGCAGGCCCGTCATGGCAGCGCCGATCGCGGCGCCGACGATCGCAATCTCAGAGATCGGTGTGTCTCTGACGCGGCGCTCGCCGTATTTCTCCAGAAGTCCCTCCGTCACACGGTAGGAGCCGTTAAAAACGCCGATATCCTCACCCAGAAGGACGACGTTCTCGTCCTTGTCCATTTCTTCAATGATCGCCTGCCGAAGCGCCTGTACAATTCTTGTGCTCTGCATATTTCTCATCTCCTTCAGTCCGCGTAGACGTATTTCAGATAATCCTCCGGAGCCGGGTCCGGGCTGTTTTCAGCGAACGTCACGGAGTCGTCGATGCGCTTCGTGACCTCGGCCTCGATCTGCTCCAGCTCGGCGTCCTCGACGCCGTACTGCTCCTTCAGCGTTTTCGGGAAGCAGACAATGGGGTCGCGCAGCTTCCACTGGGCAAGCTCCTCGTCTGTCCGGTAGCACGGCTTTTCAAAGCGGGAGTGGCCCATGTAGCGGTAGGTCTTGCACTCGATGAGCGTCGGGCCCTCGCCGCTTTTGGCTCTTGCCACGGCCTTTTCAGCCGCCTCACGCACCGCCAGCACGTCCATACCGTCGACGACGACGCCGGGAATGCCGT
>CAKTJA010000228.1 GCA_934567115.1 uncultured Oscillospiraceae bacterium | reverse complement strand
GTGCTGTCCAACCCGCCCTATTTTTCCGCCGGCAGCGGGGCAAGCGCGCCGGGCGCGGGGCGGAGGACTGCGCGTGAGGAGGCGGAGTGTACGCTGGGCGACGTGTGCGCGGCGGCTGCGCGCATATTGCGCTGGGGCGGACGCTTTGCGGTGGTCCACCGTCCGGAGCGGCTGTGCGACGTGCTGTGCCGTATGCGGGAGAGCGGCGTAGAGCCGAAGCGTCTGCGCTTTGTGGTCACAGCGGCGGAAAACGCGCCCTCGCTCGTGCTTGCGGAGGGACGGCGCGGGGGCAGGTGCGGCCTGACGGTCGAGCCGCCCCTTGTGATCGGCAGCGCGGAATGGGACGCGGCCTACCTTCGGACGTGAGAAACAGGTACGCGGCGCATTCCGGCGGACGGCTCAGGCGCGGCCGCGGGACGACGGATCGGAAGCGCCGGCGGGGAACAGCTCCGGAAGAAGATCGTCCACCTCTGGATACATGAAAAAGGCGGTCTCAATGCCGCGCTCCCGTCCGAGCCGAAGCTTGCAGAGCAGGGTCCGGGCGGTGTCGAAGAGGACGAAGTGGGTCCTGCCGCCGTCCTGAAAGCTGAAGTAATTGGCGCACAGCTCGTCGGAGAAAAACGGCGGAGAACCGCTTTTCCGCAGCAGCGCCTGAAGCTCCTCGCGTGTGAGGGGCGTGCCCTCGCCGGTGCGGCAGGGGAGGAGAAAGTCCATCGCAAGGCGCTGGCAGTCGAGAGCGACGCTCTGTGCGCCGTATTGCGCGCACGCGTCGGAGAGCCGCTCGCGCAGCGTCCCTCCGGACACGGCGGTGCAGATCAGGACGATCGCTCCGGGGACGGCGAAGCGCTCCGGGACGAACAGCCGTCTGCCGTTCCGCTCCAGCACCGCGCCGAGCTGGGACAGAAAGGCGAGGCGGTCCTCACGCGGCTCACCCTCGAAGTCGGCGAAGACGCCGCCGAAGCGCCGGGCAAGGCACTCCTGCGTCAGCGCGCGGCACAGCGGGGAGGAGACGGCGTTGAGCGGACTTCGGCAGCGGTCGGAAAGCCCGAGAAGCCCTCCGCGCAGGTCGCGCGGAAGCCCGCTGCACATCAGCCGGCCGTTTTCTCCGATGGCATAGGCAATGTGAACGTGTGGGACGCGCAGCGCGCGGCAGGACGGAAGCTCCGCCGGCGTCAGCGCCAAAAAAACGGACATGTGCGATCCCCCTCTTGCGGAACGGATAAAAAAATGGTAAACTGAAAAACCGCCTCATAATGCTTATGCGCCGCGAAAGGAAACCATACCGATGCTTCTTGTGCCACAATGGGTTTTTGACGATTACACATCCGTCACGCCGGAGTTTCTGCGTGCGCGCGGGATCAAACTCCTGCTGACCGATCTTGACTACACGCTCGCGCCGAAGTCCGTGCGCGATCCGGACGGCGCGGTGCGCGCATGGATCGCCGCGCTCGCCGGCGCGGGGATCGCGGTCGCGGTATTGTCCAACAACCGCAGTCCGCGCCGCGTGGAGCGCTACTGTGCGGGGCTGGGGATAGAGTTTTTCGGACACGCGCGCAAGCCGATGCGGGCGGGCTACCGCCGCGCGATGCGGAGATTCGGGGCGTCGCCGGGGGAAACGGCGATGCTCGGCGACAAGCTGCTGACCGACTGCCTCGGCGCGCGGCTGAGCGGCGTTCTGGCGCTGACGGTGGAGCCGAAGGGCGGAACGCCGGGGCTGTGGCAGCGGGTCCTCCACGCCATGCAGGAGCCGTTCAAGCGCATGAGCGGGCACGACGAGAGGACGGGCCGGCGATAAATTCGCAAAAATAATCACAAGATAGAGAAAAGTACTTGCAATGCCGCGTGGGTTGCGGTAAAATACCATCGGTAAAAGACCTATTATCTGAATTTGAGGAAGTCCGCAGCGATTTCCTCGGGAATATGGAGGAAAAAGCTATGGCAACCATTACCGCCGGTGATTTCAGAAACGGCAAGACCTTTGAGATGGACGGCAAGGTCTATCAGGTCGTCGA
>CAKTJA010000227.1 GCA_934567115.1 uncultured Oscillospiraceae bacterium | reverse complement strand
CATCTTGTCCTCGCCCTCGTCGGCGTCGGAGGTCAGATGCCCGACGTCGGTGATGTTCATCACGCGGTTCACATCATAGCCCGCAAAGCGAAGATACTTTTCCAGCACGTCCTCCATGATATAGCTGCGCAGGTTCCCGATGTGCGCGAAATGGTAGACGGTCGGGCCGCAGGTGTACATCTCAACGCGGTTCGGCGTGTGGGTCTTAAGCTCTTCCTTCTTGTGCGTGGCGGAATTATAAAGGTACATAGAAAAACTCCTTTGCAAGAGAAATTAACGCAGTCAGTCCGGCTCGCGGAAAACGTCGCGGTTTTTGATAAAATACTCCAGCCCGGAGTACGCGGTCGTGAGAACGATGATCGCGTTGCACAGCGGATCGAACCAGTCGTATCCCCCGAAAACGTTCAGCAGCATCGCGCACAGGCAGACCATGGTCGCGGCTGTCTTTATCTTACCGGACCATGCCGCCGCGATCACCCTGCCCTGCTCGACCGCAACGAGCCGCATGCCGGACACGGCAAACTCGCGCAGCAGAACGATGGCAAGGCACCAGCCCGGCATCTGGCCGATCTCGACCAGATAGCACATGGCAGCCATAACAAGCACCTTATCCGCCAGCGGGTCCATAAATTTCCCGAAATTCGTGATCTGATTGTAATGACGGGCAATGTAGCCGTCGGCAAAATCGGTAAAGCAGGCGGCTGTAAAAATACCGAAGGCCCAGTAACGCGCGCCGGGGAAATTAAGATAAAGCACCACAAGAAACACGGGGATCAGGGCCACTCGCGCAAGCGTGAGCTTATTTGCTGTTGTCATAACCTGTGAACGTCCTTTCAGGGGCGCGCTGCCGCGCCGGAAAATACTGCCGTGCGGACGGCTGCGGCTATTCCTCGGCCAGCTCGCCGGTCAGCTCGCCGTCCATGGCGCCGCTGATGCGCACGGGAACAAACTCCCCTGCTATTATATCACGCGGGGAGGAAAAGTAAATCCTTCCGTCGATCTCCGGAGACTCGGCATAGCTGCGGCCCGCGTACAGCATGGACTGCCCGTCGAAGCCTTCGCACAGGACCTCGAGCACGTCTCCCTGCCGCTCCTCGTTCCACTCGTCGATGATCCTGCTTTGAAGATCGACGACCAGCTCCGCGCGCCGCGCCGCCTCCTCGGAATCGACATGCTCCATCTTCGCCGCGCGCGTCCCCTCCTCCGGAGAAAACGGAAACACGCCGGCCCGCAGCATCCGCTGCTCTTCAAGAAACTCGCACAGCTCGTCAAACTCCGCCTCTCCCTCGCCGGGAAGGCCGGTGATGATCGACGTGCGCAGCACAAGACCGGGAATGCGCTCGCGCAGCCGGTCGAGCAGCGCGCAAAGATACGCCTTGTCGCCGCGCCGGTTCATTTTTTTGAGGATGCCGTCGTTGCAGTGCTGAAGCGGGATATCCAGATACTTGAGGATCTTATCCTCGCGCGCGATCACGTCGATCAGCCGCTCATCGATCAGCTCCGGATAGAGATAGTGGAGCCTGATCCAGTGGAAATCAAGCCTACACAGCTCCTCCAGAAGCTCCGCAAGGTGCGGCCTTCCATCCCAGTCCGTGCCGTAACGCGTAATGTCCTGCGCAATGACGATCAGCTCCTTCACGCCGCCGTCGGACAGCCGCTTTGCCTCGGCAAGCACGCTCTCCATCGACCGTGAGCGGTATTTCCCGCGAAGCTTCGGGATGATGCAGAACGCGCACCAGTTGTCGCAGCCCTCGGCGATCCGGATAAAGGCGCAGTACGGCGGCGTGGTCAGCACGCGGCCATACTCGTCGATCGGCGCGTTGATGTCGTCAAAGCGCCTGACGCTGCCTCCCGCCATCACGGTCTCTATCGCATCGACGATCTCTCCGTAGCTGCCGGTCCCCAGAACGCCGTCCACCTCGGGCAGCTCGCGCGTCACCTCGTCCTGATAGCGCTGGACCATGCAGCCGGTGACCAGAATTTTTTTCAGCCGTCCGCCGCGCTTGAGCTGCGC
>CAKTJA010000226.1 GCA_934567115.1 uncultured Oscillospiraceae bacterium | reverse complement strand
CGTCAAGGAAGGCCTGCTCCAGCTGCTCACGTCCGTAGCTGTCGAAGGCGTCCTCCGCCCGGTCGCCGTAGACGAACATGGCGTAGTCGCGGTCCGCAAGGCTCAGCAGCACGATGATGCCGTCGCGCCCGTCGCCGAGGCCGAGCTCGCCCGAGTGGTAGATCTGCGTGGTCACGTCGTAAACGTCGCCGTCGCCGTATGAGGTATAGTCGTCCAGAAGAACGGCGTACACGCCGCAGTCGTGGCGCACGGAAAGCTCCGTCGCCCGCTCCTCCAGCTCCGTCCACTCCTCGTAGGTGAGCACGTCCGCAAGGTCGAAGATGCAGTTCATCGTCTCGTCCGCGGCCGAGGCCGGTACGACGAGGGAAAGCGCAAGGGTCAGCGCCGCCAGCAGGATCGAAATTCTCTTTTTCATGTCCGCGCCCTCCTTACAGCGATACGATGAGCGAGCCGATGATGCTCAGCGGCACGGCGATGGCGGCGAAGGTCGCCCAGAACTTCCCCCAGCTCATGGGGAGGTCGCCCACCAGCTTGCCGGTCTGCCCGTTCATGGCGAACAGGAAGTCCTTCCCCTGCCACTTCGTGTTGAGCATCCAGACCGGCATGAGCGCGTAGTGCACCTTGCCGCGCTTGAGGTTCGTGTTCCCGTCAAGGCGCACGCAGGTGTCGTAGCCGGTCACGCTGTCGCGAAGCGCCGACTCCAGCGTGCTCTCGCAGCGTTTGTCCGCGCGCTCGCGGCTTGCCTCCGCCGTGATGTCGTACTTGTCGGCGAGGAAGCCGGGCAGGTACGCGGAGGAGAACGGCTTCAGCTCGCTGTAATCGTACGGCTCGATGGAATCCATGTGGTCGTCCGGCATCTTGCTCGACGCGTCCACCGGGACCTTTTCAAAGGCGACCCTGCCCGCGCGGTAAACGTCGAAGTGCTGCGTCTCGGTGACCTCCTCGTCGCTCGTGGTGTAGGAGCGGGAGATCGTCGCCTCGTAGTGCGCGTCGCCCTCCGCCTCGCCGTCGAACATCCAGAACGGGACGTACACGCCGGTGATCTCCTGCACGTGGTTCCCGCCGGCAAACGACTTCGGGAGGAAGGGCTTGCCCTTGTAGTGGTTTTTGAGCGCGTTGACCGCGTCCTCCTTCGAAAGCTTGAAGGGAATGACGTAGTCGGGCTTGAGCGTGCCGGAAAACTGCCCGGGCACGACCGTCGGGTTGCCGCAGTAGGGGCAGGAGGTCGCGGCGGTCGTGGCGTCGCAGATCAGCTCCGCGCCGCAGGAGGGGCAGGTGTAGCTCTTCATCCCCTCGGCGTCCGCGCCCCAGTCGCTGCTGAGGCCCGACATATCCCAGCCGCCGTCGCCGCTCTGTTGGGCGGCGGTTTTTTCCTCCGCCTTCTGATAGGCCTCCGCCGCAGCCTGCTCCTTCTCGGCGTACATTGCCTCGATCTCGGCAACGTCGTAGGTGGAGCCGCAGTAGTCGCACTCCAGCTTCCCGGAGGCTCCCACGAAATGCAGCGGGCCTGTGCACGTGGGGCATTTATAGTTCGTTACCTGTGCCGGCATAGATGATCTCTCCTTCTTTGGCTTTGCGGCGCGCCCGGGCTGCCGCGAGGGGGGAGCGCCGCAAAGACGTAATATTTTTCAGTTTGCGCGAATGACGCCGGGGCGGACCGCCGCCTTCTCTGACGAGAGGGGCGTCCGCCGCGTCATGGCCGCGCTCAGGCTCTGGGTTTGCCGCAGTTGGAGCAGAACTTGCCCTTGTTCACGGCGCCGCAGTCGCACTTCCACTCCGCCGCGGGCGCGGGCTTGCCGCACTCCGAGCAGAATTTGCCCGTGTTCTTCGCGCCGCACTCACAGGTCCACTCGTTTGCGGGAGCCGGAGCCGGCTTGCCGCAGTTCGCGCAGAAGTTGCCGGTGATGCCGCTCTGGCCGCAGCTGCAAGTCCAGCCCTGTACGGCGGGGGCCGGAGCGGGAGCGGGCTGCGCCGCCTGCATCTGCGCACCCTGCTGGTAAAGCCCCGCCATCTGGTTCCCGGTCATGCCGC
>CAKTJA010000225.1 GCA_934567115.1 uncultured Oscillospiraceae bacterium | reverse complement strand
CGCTGGCGCAGGTCGTGGACGCTTCCATTCTTGAGCTTGGCGGCTTCGGCGTGTTCAACGACCGCCAAAAAAAGGAGCTGCTGCGCCGTCTGGCTCTGACGCGGGGGATCGTTATTTTCACGGACCCGGACGGCGCGGGCTTTGTGATCCGCAGCCATCTCAAGGGAGCCATCCAGACAGGCCGCGTGCTTCACGCCTACGCGCCGGATGTTTACGGCAGAGAGAAGCGCAAGCGCACGGCGGGGAAGGAGGGAAAGCTCGGCGTGGAGGGGATGCGCCCGGAGGTGCTGCTCGAGGCGCTTCGCCGCGCGGGCGCGACCTTCGAGGGGGAGGAGCGCCGTGCCGATGAGAGCGCCGTCACACCGGCCGACCTTCTTGAGCTTGGCCTGATCGGGGCGGGAAGCGCGGCAAGACGGAAGCGGCTGCTTCAGACGCTGGAGCTTCCAGAGCATCTTTCGACGGGCGCGCTGCTCGAGGTGCTCAACGCGCTTATGAGCAGAGAGGAGCTGGCGGAAAAATGCCGGGAGGCGGAGATATAGGGCGGATCGTGCCTTCCGCCTCCGGCCGCCCTGTGAAAATGAGGGATAGAGAGGGAGAGAGTTTATGAGCCGGTCCCGTTCGGGATATTTTTATATCATTCTCAGCGCCGTCATTTTCAGCACGATGGAGGTCGTGTTGAAGACGATGCACGGTGTGCTTGCGCCGATGCAGATCACCGTGCTGCGATTTTTCGCGGGAGGATTGCTGCTGCTTCCGTTTGCCCTGCGGTCGATGAAGGAGAAGGGGACGACCCTCCGCCGCGCCGACCTGCCGTTTTTTGCGCTGACGGGCTTTCTCTGCGTGGTGGTGAGCATGTCGTTCTACCAGACGGCGGTCGTCTCCACCAGAGCTTCCGTCGTGGCGGTGATCTTCTCCTGCAACCCCATTTTTGTAACGGTCCTTGCCAAGCCGCTGCTGGGGGAGGAGATCGGGCGGAACCATATTGCGGCCCTTGCGCTGGAGCTGCTGGCTGTTTTGATCATCATCGACCCGCTCCACGCGTCGCTCGACCCGACGGGGGCGCTGCTGGCGGTGGCTGCGGCGCTGTTTTTCGCGCTCTACAGCGTGGTCTGCAAGAAGCGGACCGCGCGCTTCGGCGGGATCGCCGTGACCTGCCTGAGCTTCCTCTGCGGCGCGTCGGAACTTTTGGTCGTGTTGCTGCTCGGGCGGACCGCTGCGGTCGGCGGGGCCTTTCGCGCGACGGGACTCGCGCTGTTCGCGGATGTTCCGATTCTGCGGGGCATCCCCACCTCGGCGCTGCCGGCGCTGCTTTATATCTGCGCGGTCGTCTCCGCCGGGGGCTTCGTGTGCCATATGATGGCGGTCGAAAAGACCTCCGCGCGGCAGGCGTCGCTGGTATTCTTTTTCAAACCGATCCTCGCCCCCATTTTCGCGGCGATTTTTCTGCGGGAGGAGATCGCTCCCAATATGCTGCTTGGGATCGGCTGCTTCCTGCTCGGCTCGGGCGCCGCGATCCTGCCGGGTCTGCTTGAGGAGAGAAAGCGCGCTTTGCGGAAATGAGAGAAGCGAGAGTAACCAACGGTTACTCTCGCTTTATGCATTGCTGAACATTCGCTTTGCGGCAGTCCCTTCCGTCTTTTCGGCGCTGTTTCACATGAGGGGACCCGTATTTTTGTGCCGCCTCAGCGGAATGAGGCGGATTTGCGGCGCTGGGAATAAGGCGGTCTCCGCCTTTCAGGCCGCGCCGGACCCGCTCGCGGAAGAGCGTCGTCCCTGTCGGCGCATCCGGAACTGCGCCGCCCGTCAGCCGACCAGACAGCCGATCCCCATGATGATATACAGCGGGCCGAAGCAGTAGGGCATGAACAGTCCGTTGCGCGGGATCTTCTCCTTGAAGCAGTCCGTGAGGACCATGATCTCACAGAAGTACGCCAGCGCGCCCAGTATATATCCCACCGCACGAAGCGACAGATATTCTTTCAGGCCGAACGAAAAGAGAAACAGCGTGACCGCAAGCAGCATAAGCGCGTTTCTCAGCCG
>CAKTJA010000224.1 GCA_934567115.1 uncultured Oscillospiraceae bacterium | reverse complement strand
GAGCGAGCCCATCCAGCCGAGCTTGATGGTGTCTCCTCCGGACTCCTTCTGTCCGCAGCCAGTGAACAGCGCCGCGAGCATCAGACACGCGAGGGTGAGAGCAATGAGCTTCCTGATCGATTTGCGCATTTGAAAATCCTCCTTCAATATTGATCGTTGCCGGCCGTCCGCCGTTCGAACGGCCCGCGGACCCGCAAAACGAAGAACCGCTCTTCGAAGCCGGTCCCGGCGTCCGCTCCGCCTATGCAAATATGTATGAATACAAGCACGGCAAATGAACGCCCGCTGAGGTTATTTTCAAAATACCACTTTGTTCCACCATTGTCAAGTCATATCAGAAAATAGTTCCTGTTTGTAAATTTTTTGTTCTTTTTGACGAAAATCATCGCAAATTTTTGGCGGGAGCGCTTCGCAAATCGGCATTCCCGCTCCAAAAGCTCTCCGCGCAAAGTCTCCTGTTTTGCATAAATTTTCTTTTTTCTGCAAAAAATCTTTCTATTGCAGCACCGTCCTCCTGCGAAAGTCGCCGGGCGTCATCACCTTGAAGCGCAGAAAATTCCGGTTGAACGTCTTGACGTTGGAGTACCCCACCTCCATCGCAATGTAGGTGACGGTCTGATCGGTGCTGAGCAGAAGCTCGGAGGCGCGGTTGATGCGCGTGTAGTTGAGGAACTCCTCAAAATTCTTCTCCACCTGAAACATCAGGGCATGGTTCATCTCAGCGGCGGTGAAGCCGAACTTCTCCGCCACCGCGCGCGCCGAGAGCGGCTCGTTATAGCTGCGGCAGATATACTCCACCAGCGCGTAAACGCGGCGGTCGCTCTCGATGCGGCAGATGCTCTCGACCTTTCGGTAGGTCTTCCGGTAATCGTTGATCCGCATGCCCACGCGCGCGGAGAACACCTTCGAGATGTGCGGCGCGTCCACATAGCCCAGCGCGGCGGCGATCTCCTCCAGCGTAAGGTCCGTGTAGAGCAGGTAATTCGCCGTTTTCCCGATGCGCATTTCGTTGAGCAGATCGAAGAAGGACAGCCCGGTCATGCCGCTGATATAGCTGCTCAGGCTGCTTTCGGAGACATAGAAAAGCCGCGCGAGTGATTTGAGCGTCAGCTTTTCGCCCGTGTGGCAGTACATATAGCGCAGGATCTCGCTCATGTCGGGCGCAGCGGACTGTCTGCGCGCGGCGGAAGCGCCGGCGGGCTGCTCGGCGCGGAAGCGCTCCATGAGAACCACCAGCTCGACCAGACGGTTTATCACCGCAAGCGAGCCGAGGACCTTCGGCGGCGCTTCGCCGAGGATCGACTCCAGCCCGACCTCCTCACGCAGCGACAGGAAAAACTGCTCCATCCGCCGCGCCTGTCCCTCGTCGCAGTAGAGCGCGGGGCTTTTCTCGATGTGCCCCAGCCATTCCACGGTGTTCCCCCGCTCGTCGGAAAACGCGCGGATGCAGCGATTGAGCGTATGGAGGTTGTAGATGACAAGATGGTACTGCAGCGGCTCGGCCACCTCGGTGACAAGCGTGATCTGCCATGGCAGGATGCTCAGCAGCGTATTCGGACGCAGCTCAACGTCGCGGCCCTGAATGCGGATCACGCCCTGCCCCTCGCAGATATAAAGGAACCGCGCCTCCTGATGGATCAGCGGGGAGGTCGGCGCTTCGATCACCTCGTTATCGAAGGAGCACAGCTTGCTCCGGTCAAGCCGGGAGCGTTCATAGGACTGCATGGCAGCAAGGTCTTTCATCGCGATCCGCCCTTTCTCTTCGGCGTTCATTTTATCGTCCGGCGGGAGCGGTCTGCCGGAGCGTCCTCCGCCGCGCCGCCCTCCCGTCCGCCGACGGTACCATTTCCTTTTTAGTATACTCCATCGCGTCCCTCCTGACAAGGGGCGCGGCCTCCCACAAATCGCAAAGCGCATATCGGCGCGGCAAACGCCCGCGCTCCGCCGCGATTGGACAAATTTGCCGTTAAGTACAAAAAAAATGAACGAAAATGTCCAGCAATCCGCGCCGAAATTGGTATGCTGTACACAGAACAGTATAGGAA
>CAKTJA010000223.1 GCA_934567115.1 uncultured Oscillospiraceae bacterium | reverse complement strand
AGCGGCGTGGAGTAGTCCACCGCCTCCCGGCGCAGCTTGGTGGGATAGTGCTCGCCGCGCATATTGAAGTCGTTCGCAAGCGATTGCAGCGTACAGTTGCCGCTGCGCGAGCAGCTTGTGCAGCTCGTGTCGTGCTCGGAGAGAATGAGGCGCAGGTTCGCGCGGCGCGCCTCGCGCGCCATGGGGCTGTTGGTGAACACCTCCATGCCGTCCGCCACCACGTTGTCACACGCGGGAACAAGGCGCTCCATGCCCTTGACCTCCACGCAGCACAGGCGGCAGGCGGCAATCTCGTTGACGTCCTTTAAGTAGCAGAGCGTCGGGATATTGATGTTGAGCATCCGCGCGGCCTCAAGAATGGTGGTCATCTCGGGCACGGTAATGCTTTTATGGTCGATGGTCAGAGTAACGTTCCTTACCATTTCCCTTTCCTCCCTCCGCGGAAAATACCATAGCCGAAGTGGTCGCAGCGCAGACAGCGGGACGCCTCGGAATAGGCCTCTTCATCTGTGAAGCCGCACTCGATGCACTTGAAATCGTGCTTGCGCTCGCCGGCCTCGCGCTCGGTGGTGCTGATCCGGCCGTGGGGCGGCTTGTTGTTCAGCCGCGCGGTCGGGACCTCCACCCCCACGTCAATGACATGGTGATAGCCGAGATACTCGTCGATGTTTGCCGCCGCGACCTTGCCCGCCGCAATGGCGCGGATGACGGTGGCCGGGCCGGTGACGCAGTCGCCGCCGGCAAACACGCCGTCCATGTTGTCAATCTGTCCGCTGGCTCCGGCGGCAAAGGTGCCGCGCTTGACGGTGATCTTGCTCTGCTCGAAGCCGTGCGTCTCCACGCCCTGCCCGATGGCGACCACGATCACGTCCGCCGCGATGCGCTTTTCAAAGAGCTTCGCGTTCTCCGGCTTGGGACGGCCCTTGCCGTCCATCTCTCCGATGATCTGCGGCTGCGTCCAGAGGGCGACCGCATGCCCCTGTCCGTTCGTCTCGATGCGCACGGGAGCCTGCAAAGTGACCAGCTCCACGCCCTCGGCGACCGCGCCCTCGACCTCCTCGGGCAGCGCGGTCATATCCTCCCGGCGGCGGCGGTAGACGCAGCTGACCTTGCGCGCGCCGAGGCGCACCGCGCTGCGGCACACGTCCATGGCGACGTTGCCGCCGCCGATGACCACGATCTCCCTGTCGCGGAAGTCGGGCATATGGTCGTCGCCGATCTCGCGCAGCATCTCCACGGCGGACATGACGCCCTCCGCGTCCTCGCCCTCGATGCCGGTCTTTTTATCCGTGTGCGCGCCGAGCGCAAGATAGAGCGCGTCATGCCGGTTGCGCAGCTCGTCAAAGGTAACCTCGCCGCCGACGTCCACATTGACCTTCACGTCAATGCCGACGGAGAGGAGCGACGCGATCTCCGCATCGAGGACCTCTCGCGGCAGACGGTAGGAGGGAATGCCGTAGCGCAGCATGCCGCCGAGCTTCGCCCGCTTTTCATACACCGTGACCTTGTGGCCCATCAGCGCAAGGTAGTACGCCGCGCTCAGGCCGCTCGGCCCGCCGCCGACAATGCCGACCGTCTTGCCGGTCTCCTCGGCGCAGGCGGGGTGCGGCACATAGCCCGCGTGATCGACCGCGTAGCGCTTGAGGCCCCGGATGTTCACCGCGTCGTCGATCATGCCGCGGCGGCAGCGCGCCTCGCAGGGATGCTCGCAGATGTACGCGCAGGCGGAGGGGAAGGGGTTGTCCTGCCGGATGAGCCGCACGGCGTCGGCGTAGCGGCCGTACTTCACCAGCACGGTGTAGCCCGGAATGTCCACGCCCGCGGGACACAGCGCCACGCAGGGCACGGGGTTCTGCATTCCGCCGAGGCAGCGGTGGCGTAGGACATGCTCCTCATAGTCGTCGCGGAAGCCCTGAACGCCGTCGAGCACAAGCCGCGCCGCGTCGCGCCCGATGGCGCAGTCCGCGCTGTTGACGATCACATGGGCCGTGCGCTCGATGAGCGCGATGGTCTCCATCGTCGCCTTGCCGTCGAGCACGCTCTCCATCAAATCGGAGAGCT
>CAKTJA010000222.1 GCA_934567115.1 uncultured Oscillospiraceae bacterium | reverse complement strand
CTTCGTCAGCAGCGCGCCGACAAACTCCAGCAGACCGAAGTCAAGCAGGAGGGGCAGCAGCAGTGCGGCGATCACGAAGATGATGACAAGCGTGGTCATCAGGTCGTACAGGATGAAGCCGCCCTGACCGCCGCCGGTGATCATGCTGATGAAGCCCGTGCCCTCAGCGTCAACGCCGAGGTAGGTCAGCCACACGAAAACCGCCGCGATAACGCGGACGACGATCCAGATAGGCTTGCACGCGAAGCACTCGCTGAGAATGGGACTGTCCATAATGAACTTGGGCTTTGCAAGCGAAACGAGAGCCATGACCGCCGAGACCGTCAGGATCAAAACGCACAGAAGGGGCAGAATGCCGCCGATGGCGCCGGCAATCATGTCGGCGATGATCTTGACCACAACAGTCCAGTCGCCGTCCGCGTTTTTAACGGGGATCATAAACAGGACAATGCCGGCGATCGAGGGGATGAGGAACAATGCTTTCAAAGCGCCATTGCTTTTTGTGGTGTTGTTTTCCACTTTCTTCTCTCTCCTTTTCAAATTTCAGATTGACGCGATGCCCAAAAACCATTCTTATGTCCCGGCAATTTTTAGACAAACCGTCTCTGGCTACTACTTTATACCATTTCAACACTATCGCAAGTGCCAGTTCAATCTGCAAATCGAGTGCCAGCACGTTCAAGGACGCAGATTGTTTACTTTTTCTGTGCATTTCGTCCAAATTATAACAACAATTCTTCGTCGCTTTGCCGGTCTTTTTGCAAATTCCGGGCAGAATGACCACAATTTTCCTCTGCGGTTTGTCTCTTTGGCAGAATCGCCCGCAAAAATCCGACAGCGTTCCGCACTACGGCTCATTCCTCCCGCTCCGCGCGCGGCAGCAGCCGAAAGGCGAGCCGGTTCCCGCTCACCTCGCCGCCGTTCACAACGATGCGGTAGCAAAGCTCCAGCAGCTCGTCCGTTCCGCCGCCCTCCCGAAGCGCGTCCGTCAAGATCTCCATCGTCAACGATCCGACGGGCAGCTCATAGAATGCGGTATGGCGCTCCCCCGGCGCGAAGGTCATGCTGCTGCTGACGGTCCCCTCGCGCGTAAGCTCGGCGCGGCGTCCGTCGAAGCGCAGACGCGCCCGCACACGCTCCCCCGCCGCGCCCCCATCCTCGTCGTAGGTGAGCGTCCAGCCGTCCTCCTCCCGCTCGAGCACGCCCTCACAGAAAAGCTCCGTGACCTCCGGCCGCTCGCCGCCGCAGCGCTGCTCGCCGCGCACGCGGATAAAAACCTCCCGTTCCATCGCTCTTTCCTCCGTTTCCGCAAAACAACGGTCATTTTCAGGATCCTGCCTGTTTTTTCTATAGCTTTTTCCCGCGGAGTATGCTATCATCAGAAAAATGCAATATCATATCTTCCACAGGAGGCGCAATATGAAAATCGAATTGACGGAAAAGCAGTTCCGCCGTCTTCTTGATTTGGTCTATATCGGCAACTGGGTGCTCAACTCCACGCGTGGGGACGACCGCATTCGGGAATATGACGAGGTGGAAAGCACCGTTTTCTCCAACTGCATCAATCACGGCATGGTTCCGCTGGTCGAATCCTATCAGGGCGAGCTTATCCCCTCGCGCGCGTTCGCCGAGGGCGGGATCCATGAGGCGATCCTCGCCTATGAGGACACGATGTTCTTCGAGATCCTCGCGCAGGAGCTTGCGCTGCGGGACATGGATTCCGACGAACCGACGAGCGAGAACTATGAAGAGCTGCGCGAACGCATGGACATTTACTTAGGCGAATTTGAACAGAACGGGACCGATCACGTCACCGTCGAGATGTAGGCCCGCGCGCCGACCGATCGTCAGGGGAAGCCGTATCATGCGGCTTCCCCTTTTTCGTTCTATGAGCGGATGGCCATTTTCTCCCACCTGCCGCTTCGATAGCGCAGAATGAAGATCACGCTGCGCACGGACCAGTCGAGGATCGCGTGCGCAAACCACACGCCGACCACGCCCAGACCCAGCGCCGCCCCGAGCACATAGGCCATCAGCACGCGCACAAGCCACATGGTAAGCATGCTCGCC
>CAKTJA010000221.1 GCA_934567115.1 uncultured Oscillospiraceae bacterium | reverse complement strand
CGAGCTTCTCCAAGGGCGGATACAGCTGGGGCTCCATATTCGACCTGTTCTCTGACGAGACCACGCAGGCGGAGGTGTCCTCGTGGCTGAACTCCGCAAGCTCCAACGGCACCAGCATTATGACAACGGGCGACATGAGCCTGACGGCGAAAAACAACTGGACGGACGACACCAAAGGAAACTGCCGGAAGGCCATGAACCCGAACAACACCAACATGCAGTACTGGTTCGTGGCGATGGGCAAGAGCACGCTCGGCTCGTCCTATGCGTTCAGCGCGGGGCGCTACCTCTTCTATCCGGACAACACGCCCCCGCAGGTGATCTCGCTGGCGACGACGGTGGACGCATCGACGATTCTGACCATCGACCCGGAAAAGGCGATCAACACCGCGTATTCCGGTACGGTCACCATCACGTTCAGCACGCCGCTTCACTACAAGACGACCGTCAATAAGAAGACGGTCTACCTCCCCGTCGTTGATAAGAAGCTGGAAGAGGTGGTCGACCGGGACAGCTATGCAAGCTCGGATCTGCTGCTGACCGCATCGAAGGTCGTTGCGGCCATCGAGCACAACGGCGACGCGAACACGCCGGACAATACGCCGTGCTACGCGCTGACGATCTCGTACAAAAACATCAGGCCGAACGCCACGATCGCTCTTTCAACTTATCTTTCCACGAGCAAGGGCATCACGGGTAAGGAGCCTCTGGCGATCGTCATGAATCTGGTCAAGAACGCGGACGGCTTCTATATGCCGCAGTTCAAGATCGCAAATCGTGGAACGGAGTGGGGTAATCCCACGGTCAACTGACATAGGATATACCCTGCGAACGTCAAGGGCGGGCGGCTCCGCCCGCCCTTCGGCGTCGGATTCGGAAAGGAGTGCATGAAATCTGATGAAAAAGGTGGCATTTGTCCGACTGCGCGCACTGCTTGTGGCGCTGGCACTGCTCTGCTCACTCTCGCTTCCCGCTCTTGCGGACGAGATCGGGACAGGCACGGAGTCCGGGGCCGGAACGGAAGCCGGTACCGAGACCGGCACCGGCTCTGAGACCGGAACGGGTACGGAAACCGGAACAGGCACGGAGACCGGCTCTGAGACTGAGACCCCGGAGCCGAGCGTGAGCGTGACGAGCGTGCGCATCACAACGCCGCTTGCCAACAATGTGATGGACAAGGGGCGGACGCTTCAGCTTGAGGTCTCGGTCACGGTGCAGCCCGAGGACGCGCCGGAGGACAGCAAGAAGGTCAAGTGGTCGAGCGAGGACACGTCGGTCGCGACGGTGGACGCGGACAGCGGCCTTGTGACGGCGGTCGCGCCGGGTGCGACGAAGATCGTCGCGACCTCGGCGGCGGACGATACGAAGAGCGACAGCTATACGGTGACGGTCTCGGGAATTGTGCTCTCGAAGACGAGCGTAAAGCTGCTCGTCAACCAGAGCGAGAGCCTCAGCTTCCCCTGCTACGGTGCGGCGGAGGGAAAGAACGTCGTGTGGAGCACCAGCAATCCCTCGGTGGCGGAGGCGGTCAACGGGCGCATCGCCGCCCACTATGAGGGCGTCACCACCATCACCGCCGCAGTGTACGGAACGGGATATCAGGCGACCTGCGAGGTCACGGTGGAGAAGGACGAGGCGGAGGCGATCCGGTGCAGCGTCGAAAACGGACAGCCCTATGCGCTCTCCTCGCTGCTGTCCACGCTGGACAGCCGAAGCAGGGAGAAGACGGGCGCGGGGCTTGAGTATCTTATCAGTCTTTCCGTGCCCACGAAGCAGGGGCTTCTTTATTACGGCTACGTCTCTCCCGACGCGCCCGGACACGGCGTGGGCAGCTCGGAGAAGTACTATTACACGTCCGCCTCCGACCGGATGGGCCTGACGGACGTCTCCTTTGTTTCCGCCTCCGACTTCAGCGGAACGGCGGAGATCTCGTACACCGGCTACGCCACGAACGGGAAGGCGTTCAACGGGACGATCCTTGTGAGCGTGTCCGAAAGCAAGGACGTGAGCTATTCCACCGCGGCGAACCGGCCTCTGGGCTTTACCTCGGCGGAGTTTCTCGCCGTCTGCCAGTCCCGCAC
>CAKTJA010000220.1 GCA_934567115.1 uncultured Oscillospiraceae bacterium | reverse complement strand
GGTCGCTCAGGTAGCCCGTCCCGTTCGGCAAAACCTCCTCGTCCGCCGTGGGAACGTGCGTGTGCGTGCCCCAGAGGGCGCTCACGCGCCCGTCGAGGTAGCAGGCCATGGCAAGCTTTTCGCTCGTCGCCTCGGCGTGGAAATCGACAAGGGTGAACAGGGGCTTCTCCGGACCCGCGAGCAGCCGGTCCGCCGTTGTAAACGGATTGTCCGCGTTGAAGGAGAGGCCGCAGCGCCCGATCAGGTTCATCACCGCGATGCGCGCCGCGCCGCAGTCGTATACGGCGTAGCCCCGTCCGGGCGCGCGGGGCGCGAAGTTCGCCGGACGCAGAATGTAGGGGCACTCGTCCAGATACGTCCCGATCTGCATTTTCCCAAAGGTGTGGTTGCCGAGGGTGATAACGTCCGCGCCGGCCGCGAAGATGTCCTCGGCGTCCTTCTTCGTCAGCCCGACCATCGCGGCGTTTTCTCCGTTGACGACGGTAAAGCGGACGTCCTTTTGCTTTTTAAGCTCTCTCAGGCAGCGGCTCAGGTGCTTTACGCCGCACTCGCCCACTACATCGCCCACGGCGAGAACACGAAGGATCATACGCCGCCCTCCTCCGGGGAGGAGAGAAAAGCGGCGAAGGACTCGTTAAAGAGCGCTTTGCCGTAGGCCTCCAGCTTTTCGCAGTAGTCCTCGTAAGCGGCGAGCATCCGTTCGCCCTCCTCCGTCAGCGTTGCGCCGCCGCCGTTGCGTCCCCCGGTCGTGGAGCTGAGCAGCTTGAAGCCAAGCTCGTCCTGTGCGCTGCGCAGGACCGTCCACGCCTTTGAGTAGGCCATGTTCATGGATATCGCGGCCGCGCGGAGCGAATGCAGCTCCCGCACGCGGCGGAGCAGCTCCGCAACGCCGGGACCGAAGCATTTCTGGTCGGCAAAAATGCGGACGGTCAGCTTGGCGCGCAGCGTTTTTTTCATCAGTCTCGCCTCCGTTTCACATATTCATTTTATGATAACGGCTTTTTCGGGCTTTGTCAACGCGTTTTGCGGCCCGGCGGACGCTTGACCGCGCGGCGTTTTTCCGCTACAATAAGAAAAAACGGGTCGAAAAGAGGGAATGGTTTTATGCTCACACCGCCTGAGATCGCGCGCAGCCTTCTTGCCGCAGGGGAAAATAAGGCAAAGCTGCCTGCGGGCAGGGCGTTTCTTCTTGCCGTGCTTGCCGGGGCCTATGTCGCGCTTGCCGGCGTCGGGGCGACGGTTGCCGCCGTGACCGTTGAGAACGCTTCGCTTGCAAAGCTCCTTTCCGCGTGCATTTTCCCGGCCGGTCTTTCCATGGTCATCCTCGCGGGGAGCGAGCTGTTCACCGGGAACTGTCTGATGGTGATGGCGCGGATGGAGCGGCGGGTATCCACGGCGCGGCTGCTGCGCAGCTGGCTGACGGTCTATCTGGGCAACGCCGTCGGAGGGATCGCCGTCGCGGCGCTGGCGGTCGCGGGAGGGACACCGTCGCTTTTCGGCGGCGCGCTGGCCCGCTCCATGGTCTCCATCGCAGAGGGGAAGGCGGCGCTCGACTTTGCGGAGACGTTTGTGCGCGGCGTTTTGTGCAACGTGCTCGTCTGTCTTGCCGTGTGGATGGCGGCGGGGGCGAAGCGGCCCGAGGGGAAGATCGCGGCGCTCTTTTTCCCCGTCATGCTTTTTGTTCTGTGCGGCTATGAGCACTGCATCGCCAATCTCTATTATCTGCCCGCCGGTGTGTTCGTCGCGAAGCGGTACGGCATTGACGCGGCGCTGACGGCGGGCGGATGCCTTGCGAATCTGGTCAGCGTTACGCTCGGCAACCTTGTCGGCGGCGCGGCGCTGGGCGCGGCTTACCGTCAGGCGTATTTGAAGGAGTGACCGGGCTGCGCCCCGCGCGGGTGCGGGGGACATGCCGTTGAAAAATTTTCATTTTTTCGCAAAAAGATATTGACACGACGTGGAGCATGTAGTAGAATAACCCTTGCCGTTCACGAAACGGCATTCACGTGGGGGAGCATAGCTCAGCTGGGAGAGCACCTGCCTTACAAGCAGGGGGTCACAGGTTCGAGCCCTGTTGTTCCCACC
>CAKTJA010000219.1 GCA_934567115.1 uncultured Oscillospiraceae bacterium | reverse complement strand
GTACAATAGACAATCATGCTTTAGGACTTCATACGGAGGATGCAACAGTATGGAACGAATCAAACCCAGAACGCTTTCCGGTTTTATGGAGCTGCTCCCCGCGCAGCAGCAGCAGATGGAGCGCGTGATGGAGGTCCTGCGCTCGACCTACGCGCGCTACGGCTTCACCCCGCTCGACACGCCCATCATCGAGGCGAGCGAGATCCTTCTCGCCAAGGGCGGCGGCGAAACGGAAAAGCAGATCTACCGCTTCACCAAGGGCGACAGCGACCTTTCGCTGCGCTTCGACCTGACGGTCCCGCTGGCGAAATACGTCGCGCTGCACTATGCGGAGCTTTCCTTCCCCTTCCGCCGCTTCCAGATCGGCAAGGTCTATCGCGGAGAGCGCGCGCAGCGCGGCCGCTTCCGCGAGTTTTATCAGGCGGACATCGACATCATCGGCGACGGCGAGCTGGATATCATGAACGACGCGGAGATCCCCGCCATCATCTATGACGTGTTCTCCGCGATGGGTCTGCGCCGCTTCCAGATCCGCATCAACAACCGGCGCATTCTCAACGGCTTCTACGCGATGCACGGCCTGAGCGAAAAGAGCGGAGAGATCATGCGCACGGTCGATAAGATCGAAAAGATCGGTCCGGACGCGGTCCGCTCCATCCTCACGGACGACACGGGGCTGTCCTCCGAGCAGGCGGACGAGATCCTCCGCTTCATCGCCATCCGCGGCACGAACGAGGAGGTCCTCTCCGCGCTGAGCGCGTACTGCGGCCGCAGCGAGATGTTCGATCAGGGCTTCAATGAGCTTTCCACCGTGGTAAAATATCTCGGCAGCTTCGGCGTTCCGCAGGAGAACTTCGCCGTGGACCTCACCATCGCGCGCGGGCTCGACTACTACACCGGCACGGTATACGAGACGACGCTGCTCGACCATCCCGAGATCGGCTCGGTCTGCTCCGGCGGGCGGTACGACAATCTTGCCGGCTACTACACCGACCGTTCGCTGCCGGGCGTCGGGATCTCCATCGGGGTGACGCGCCTGTTCTATGTTCTCGGCGAACAGGGGCTGCTTAACGACGCGCTCAACACCGCGCCCGCCGACGTGCTGCTCCTGCCGATGACCGAGGACCTCAGCTTCGCCGTCTCGCTCGCCACGCGTCTGCGTGAGAACGGGCTGCGCGCGCAGCTTTACACGGAGAACAAGAAGTTCAAGGCGAAAATGAACTATGCCGACAAGACGAAGATCCCCTTCGTCCTCTTCCTCGGCGAGGATGAGGTCTCCTCCGGCGTGGTCACCTGCAAAAACATGACCACCGGGGAGCAGACAAAGGGTACTCCGGATGAGATCGTCGCCGCCGTCGGCTCCGCCATCCGCGAGCGGAACCGGCAGCCGGTCATTGTTGAGAAGTGAACCGCCGCCGATTTGGTCAAAATCGTGAATTTGTCTGATTTACGGCGCTTTGAGGGGAGACAGGGCATTCCTGTCTCCCTTTGTTCACAGTTTTTTCACGGTTTTTGTATTCCATTTTTCCCTCCCTTATGCTATATAATAGCTATTGCATTTTTCCGCTGCGGTGCGCCGCAGCGATTCAGGAGGTCGTCATTCTATGGGAAGCCCCACAGAAAAGAACAGCGAAAGCTTTATGCTCAAGCTTTCGCGCTTCATTGTGGATAAACGGAACCTTGTATTTCTGATCACGATCATCGCTCTTATCTTCTCCGCCTTTTCCCGCAACTGGGTTCAGGTGGAAAGCGACCTTGCCCATTATCTGCCCGACAACGCGGAGACCCGGCAAGCGCTTGACATCATGGAGGATCAGTTCATCACCTTCGGCACGGCCGAGGTAATGACCGCAAGCGTCTCGCTCGACGACGCGTTCGCCCTTGCGGAAAAGCTGGAGGCGATCGAGGGCGTACAGGGCGTGGAGTTCGACGAGACCGACGCGCACTACTCCAACGTCAGCGCCCTCTTCTCCGTCACCTTCGACTATGACGAAAACGATGACCGCTGCCTTGAAGCGCTCGAGCGGGTCAAGGCGGCGCTGTCCGGCTACGATCTCTACGTTTCCACCGAGCTTGGAAACACGCAGCAGGAGAC
>CAKTJA010000218.1 GCA_934567115.1 uncultured Oscillospiraceae bacterium | reverse complement strand
GGCGAGGTGATGACGATCCTGCTTACAGCCGACGGCGCGGTTGCCGGTGCGGTTGCGGGAGAGGGAACGTCCGCGCGTTCCAACGCGGTCGGCTTCGTCTCCGGAAGCGGCAGGGTGGAGATGTTCTGCGGCAGCACCACCATCCCCCTCAACGGGACGGCGGATGCGTCGTGCTATCATAAGGTCGTCAGCATTTCGTCCTCGACGGCCAGCGGCGCGAACTTCCATGTGCAGACCGGCGGCGCGAGCGGAAGCCTGAACGTAAGGGAGAAGACGCTTGGCTCGAGGCAGCTTTCCGACAATGTGATGATCTATGACAACGGCGTGCTCAAGAGCCTTTCCGAGCTGACCGAGGCCGTGATCCCGCAGAGCGGCATTTCGTATGCGCGCACAAACTCAAGCGGGCAGATCGACCTGATCGTGCTGGACAGTGCGGCCGGCACGGAGAAGTATGGCCGCGCAACGGTTTCCACGACCCGGAATGAGTGGACTTGGAAGGACGGTTACGGCGAACTTGCCGAGCGGAACACAACGAACAGCGAATGGAAGGTCGATGCGGACTACGAGGCCGGCGGCTACTGGGTGTGGAAGCCCGGATATGGTCCCGATACGATCAAGGTGCCCGGGCAGAACGGAAACTACAGCACCTCCACGACGATCAGCGTTGACTGCAAGGGCGTGGTGTACAAGTTCGAGAGCGGATACGTGGTGGATAACGGAGACTTCGTTGCATTCACGGTAAACCAGACCGGCGACGGCTTCTCGAGCATGAGCAGACTGACGAAGTTCAGCTCGGTCCCCAAGACCGCGTGGATCGGGACAACGGCTGTTATGTACGGCGGCATGACCTACACCGTACCGGAGAGCACGCCGTGCTGGAACCGCGATTCCGAAACGTGGTTTACAACGGTTGAGGACGCGGTCGAGTATGGCGGAACGATGAGCCTGTATGTCAAGGACGACATGATCTGCGCAATCGAAGTGCGCAGCTGAATCGAAGCGCGGCGCGGTCATTCCTCCTGATGGGGGGATGACCGTGCCGTCGATACGGGAAAGGAGAGTGGAGACATGGATGAGATCTATGAGATCGAGCTGGAGGCATGCCCGGCCTGCCGTGGTGCGGGCGTGATGCAGGACGAGCAGGGATGGTGTGTGTATGCGGCCTGTCTGGACTGTGGCTCGCAGACGGCGCATGTCAGCTATGATTCGCCGCAGGAGCGTTTGACCGCAGCCCGTCAGGCGGCCCGGCTTTGGAATATGGGAAAGGTGATCCACACCGGCGTGGGCGATTGAGCGGTCCCTGACCGTGCCGCGCGCAGCCTTTGCAAAGAGGCGGGAGACGATTGCCAAAGCAGAATCGGAAAGCCCCGGGCCATGCGGTCCGGGGCTTTCGTCTTGCCGCCGATGCGCGACAGGCTTTTCGCGGCGGAAAGCGGACGTAAGCGCGGGGGAGGGGAGGAAGAACGCTCTGTGCCGCCGGAGCCGAATACTCCGCTCTTACACGATTGCAGCAGAGCAGAAGGCGCGAGTTACCTACGACAATATTCTGCGTCTTTCCGACGATCCGGACGTCAACGATGCGATCAAGTTCCTGCGCGCACGCGAGATCGTCCATTTCCAGCGCTTCGGCGAAGGTCTGCGCCTTGCCAGAGAGAAGCTGGATGAAAAGAACGTATATTTTGTCAACCCCAGCTTTGATAAATAAAGCCTTCTAAATTTACGGAAAAGAGGAGAAAATGCATTCGCATTTTCTCCTCTTTTATGGTGCGAGCAAGACTGTAAGCCGGGTTCTGTATCTGACGGTCATCTATCTACGCGCCGCGTTGCCGCGGCGCTTCAGCCACCTCGGGAGAGACCGGGCAGGTCTTTGGGCGCGAGGCCCCGCTCCCATACCGGTGTTGCTCCGGATAGAGTTTACAGCATCGAGACGTCTCCGTTCGACGGGTGCGCTCTTACCGCACCTTTCCACCTTTTCCCACGCCGTCTGCCTTTCCCGGCCCGTGCGCCGCCGCAGCTGCGGAGAATCGGCACAGGTCAGGAAAGACAGACGGTGCGGGTAGTCTATGTCTGTTGCACTTTTCCTCAGATCGCTCTGGGCGGGCG
>CAKTJA010000217.1 GCA_934567115.1 uncultured Oscillospiraceae bacterium | reverse complement strand
ATGGTCGTCGCCTACACCTATGACGATCAGCCCGTCACCGCGCACGACCTCAAGGCCGAGGGCGCGATGGCCGCGCTGCTCAAGGACGCCATCAAGCCCAACCTTGTCCAGACGCTGGAGGGTACGCCTGCCTTTATTCACGGCGGTCCCTTCGCCAATATTGCCCACGGCTGCAACTCTCTTCAGGCCACGGAGACCGCCATGCGCCTGAGCGATTATACCGTCACCGAGGCGGGCTTTGCCGCCGACCTCGGCGCGGAGAAGTTCCTTGACATCAAGTGCCGCGCCGCCGGCTTCCATCCCAACGCCGTCGTCATTGTTGCCACCGTCCGCGCGCTGAAATATCATGGCGGCGTGCCCAAGACGGAGCTGAACAGCGAGAATCTTGAGGCGCTGGAGAAGGGTCTTCCGAACCTCCTTCAGCATGTCGATAACGTCAAGAATGTCTACGGTCTGCCCTGCGTGGTTGCGATCAACGCGTTCCCGACCGACACCGCCGCCGAGCTTGCGCTGGTGGAGAGCAAGTGCCGTGAGCTGGGCGTGAACGTCTGCCTGAGCGAGGTTTGGGCCAAGGGCGGCGAGGGCGGCCGCGCGCTGGCGGAGGAGGTCGTCCGTCTGTGCGACCAGCCCGACAGCTTCCGCTATGTCTACGACGTGAACGAGAGCATTGAGGCCAAGCTCAACGCCATCGCCACGAAGGTCTATCACGCCGACGGCGTGACGATCGCGCCCGCCGCGAAGAAGCAGCTCCGCCAGCTGACCGACTTGGGCTTTGACAACCTGCCCATCTGCATGGCGAAGACGCAGTTCTCCTTCTCGGACGACGCTTCGAAGCTTGGCGCGCCCAGCGGCTTCCGGATCACCGTGCGCGAGCTGAAGGTCAACGCCGGCGCGGGCTTCCTTGTCGCAAAGACTGGCGACATCATGACGATGCCGGGGCTTCCGAAGGTCCCCTCCGCCGAGAAGATCGACGTGGACGAGAACGGCAGGATCTCGGGCCTGTTCTGAGCTAAGACGCGCCCGCATGCGCGGCGGACAGAGAAAAAATAAATGGATTGCCAAGGAGAAAAGCCCCATGAAAATTGCGGATATGAAGGTCACAGAGCTTATCAACGCGGTCGGCTCGGACGCGCCCGCCCCCGGCGGCGGCGCGGTCGCGGGTCTTGCCGGCGGCATCGGCGTGGCGCTGACGATGATGGTCAACGGCCTGACGCTTTCGAAGCCCGAGTTCGCGGAGGACCGCGAGCGCATTCTTGACGCCATCGCCAAGGGGAACGAGCTGAAGGAGCGCTTCGTGGACGTGATGAACCGGGACAGCGAGGTATTCGACGTGCTGATCGAATCGCTTGCGCTGCCGAAGGCGAACGACGCACAGAAGGCCATTCGGCGCGGCGCGGTGCAGGCGAGCTTCCGCAATTGCACGGAGGTGCCGCTGACGATGATGGTGGTGTGCGAGGAGTCGATCGAGCTGCTCTCCACGCTGGTCGGCACGACCAATCCGAACGTTGTCAGCGACCTCGGCATCGCCGCGCTGACGCTGAAGACCGCCATGCAGAGCGCGTGGCTGAACGTTCTGATCAACCTCTCGTCGCTCAAGGACAAGGAGTACGCCGACGCGTGCTGCCACAAGGGTGAGGCGATGCTCGCCCGGGCGATCCCGATGGCGGAGGAGAGCTATGAAAAGGTTCTCCGGGTGATCGAGAAAAAGTAAGCGCAAACGCCCTCTCCGTGTGCCCGTCAGGGCTGCGGAGGGGGCGCTGTTTTTTCGGCGGGGCTTTTTTATAAAAAACACATATGCCCGCAAGGGAAACTGCTTTACGGATTTCAAGCGGCTTAAAGGCTTTGACGGTGCGGATGATTTTCGAAAAAGGGAGCGCGGGACCGGGCGGTTCACGCTCCCTTTCGGCGCGCCGGGGAAGATGCTCCCGGCGGGCGGACCTTCGGGAGCTTACAGGCATTCCGAAAGCGGCTGCGTTTAACGAAAGGCGCGGGAACCCCGAGGAGGAGTTCCCGCGCGTGCGCGTCGGAAAATCTGCTGCCGGACTGGCAGCTCCGTTTTAAATTGTGGAGGATCCGTGAAGGGGGCTTACTCGAAATCGGGGATATACTCCTT
>CAKTJA010000216.1 GCA_934567115.1 uncultured Oscillospiraceae bacterium | reverse complement strand
GAGAAAAACGCGGACGAGGACGCGAGGATCGCCGAGCTGTTCGGAGATTCCGAAGAACTGGCCAAACAGGAGCTGACAGACAAAACCGTAAAGAAGCTGACCGAGAAGGGCCGGGCAGATGAATCCGAGGAATACGCGGCAAGAGAAACGATCAGCGCCACGACGGAAAAGGTCACGTCCGAGGTCATAAAGGCCGAGCGGAATTACCGCGAGGACTTTGAGAAAATCACGAGCGGGGCTATGCGAATGTTTGTGAATGCCGGGGACACGGTGCGCCGGATCGCCAAGGCTACGGGAAACAAAAGTCTTGAGGGGTACTACTTCAATGCCGGGGCGTACTCCCAGCGGGCGGGAAACTGGATCGCCAAGGGCGGCGCGCGTACCGACATCGACGGCCACAGGATCGGCGCGAGCCTTGCGGATACCCTCGCCCCGATGCGCAAGGATGCAACAAAGTACCGCGATTTTCAGCTCTATCTTCTGCACATGCACAACGTGGACCGCATGAAGTACGACAACAGCGCGGAACTGCAGCGGATCAAGGATGAGCTTATCCGTGTGAAGGAACGCTACCCGCAGCTCAAGGAGCTGAGCGCCCAGGAGCTGGCGAGAGTTGCGAACGACGCGGCGGACGATCCGATAAGCCGGGCAGAAGCGCATGAAATGTACATCGAGGCGCACCAGGGGAAAAACCCGCGGATCGGCACGGTGAACATGGCGGCGGCGTACATTCAGGAACTGCAAAAGCAGCGCGCCATTGTGGAAAAGCAGGGCTTGAAGCCGGTATTCGGGTACGACGTGACGGCGGACGATTCCAAGACAGCGGCCATGCTGCTTGCGGCGAAGAACCCGGAGTTTGAGGAATGGGCGAAGGAGGTCTACAGGTATTCGGACGATCTCATCCGCTACCGCGTGGAGGCGGGGCTCATCACGCGAGAGTTTGCCGACGCGCTGAAAAAGCGGTATCCGCACTACATTCCCACGTTCCGCGAGGAAGGGACGAACAGCAAGAGAGCCAGAAGCGCCCGGCGGAACGGCGGCATCGTTGTTTCAAACGCCATCGGGCGGGCTGTCGGCAGCGACGGCGTGCTTCTGCCGCTGCACACGGCGCTTTCCAGAAAGACGGTATCCACGATGCGGAATGCCGGCCTCAACCAGTTCGGCCTTGCGCTGGTGCGAGAGCATGACGGCAACAAGAAAGCCACGGAGAAGTACATCTGGGACGTCGCCGAGAGCGAGTACACGCCGACGGAGGCCGCGATTGAGAGCGACGAGGACTACAAGCCGGTGTTCGAGAACATCTTCTCGGTAAAGGAGAACGGAAAAGCCTACGACATCACCATGGACGAAGGACTCACCGCGGCAATGAAAGCCTTTGAGCCGGACAAGTTCGCAAACTACGGCACGGCAAAGGCTATGAAGAAGCTGAACGACCTCTTCAAGGCGCTATGCACCGGGTACAACCCGTTCTTTATGATCCGCAACGGCGTGCGAGACTGGCAGGACGCCGGGTTCTACTCCACGGACTGGAAGACATGGGAAAAGATGTACTGGAGTGCATGGAACCAAATCCGAAAAAACGGCGAGATCTGGCAGCAGTACAAGGCGCTGGGCGGCTCCTACGCCTCCATGCTGGACTACACGACCGGCATGGTGAAGGAGCCGAAAAATCTGATCGGAAAAGCTGCGGCACGGTATGAGAGACTCGGACAGGCTATTGAAGCGGCTCCCCGTCTTGCGGAGTTTATGACTATCCTTGCCAATAAGGGCGGGAGCAAGACGGCGGACGGAGTGAAAACCGGGAAATTCACGCAGAGCGACCTCATGGAGGCAATGCTCGGCGCGGCGGACATCACGACGAACTTTGCCCGCGGCGGCACGGTGACGAAGATGCTGAACAAGTACCTTGTGCCGTTCCTCAACCCGTCCGTGCAGGGCTTTGATAAGTTTATCCGAAACTTTACGGAAACCCGCAGCGCAAAGGCCGCGGCGTCACTCATTCTGAAAGCAGCGCTCATCAATCTGCCGCCGCTGCTGCTGAACGGCCTTATGCACGGAGACGATGACGACTGGGACGATATTCCGGCAAGCACGAAAGCGAACTATTATCTTATCAACGCCGGAAAATGGTTCGGCAATGGGTAC
>CAKTJA010000215.1 GCA_934567115.1 uncultured Oscillospiraceae bacterium | reverse complement strand
CCAGCCGAGCATCTCCGCGCCGCGCTCGATCACCTCGCGCGAGCAGCCCGCCGCAAACTTCTTGTCCTTATATTTCTTCTTGACCGACTTGACCTCAAGATCGCTCACGCTTTTGCTCGGACGCATGAGCGCGACCGCGCCGATCAGTCCCGTCAGCTCGTCGGTGGCGAAGAGCACCTTCTCCATCTCATGCTGCGGCTCAGGCAGTCCATCGAAATGCAGTCCGTAGCCGTGGCTGGCCGTGGCGCGGATCAGCCGCTCGTCAAGCCCGCGCTCACGCATGATCTCCTGCGATTTGATGCAGTGCTCGTCGGGGTACTTCTCAAAGTCAAGGTCGTGAAGCAGTCCCACGATCTCCCAGAAGTCAGCCTCGTCGCCGTAGCCAAGCTCGTTTGCGTACCAGCGCATAACGTCGCCGACGATCTGCCCGTGCTTAAGGTGGAACTCACCCTCGTTATACTCCTTGAGCAGCTCCCATGCCTGTTCCTTTGTCAATGTCATATGGATCCCTCCCGTTTACGGATTTTCTTCCGTGAAATGAACATGGTTAAAAATATGGTCGGAGCAGAAGCAGTGATAGCCCGCGCACTTCGAGCAGTAGCGGAACTGAAGCTCCGGATTGGTCACGTCCGTGCGACCGCAGACGGCGCACTTGTGGCGGTAGCCCTGCGCGCTCTGCTCCCGCTGCGTCTGCCGCACGGTGTTGTGGAAATGCGCGGCCTGACGTGAACGGCGGTGCTCCTTTTGTGCGAAGCGCCCCAGCTCGGGCGCGAAGAAGATGAAGAAATTCAGCAGAGCGACGACCGGCAGCACGGCGTTGATCCACGACCGCATTGCAAGCGCGGAAAAAATATTGAACGCGAACAGGCAGGCGTCCACGATCGCCAGCCACTTGATCTTGACGGGAATGATAAAGAACAGCAGCACCTGCGCGTCCGGGTAAAGCATGGCAAAGGCGAAAAACATCGCAAGATTCACATACGCCGCGCCGAAAACCAGATAGTCCGCCCCCGTGACAAGGCTCGTGAGGATCGTGCCGAGCACCGTCAGCACGATCCCGCTGAGGTAATAGATCGTGAACTTCGCCGTGCCCCATTCGCGCTCCAGCGTCGAGCCGATCCAGTAATAGAAGTAACAGGTGATGAGCAGGAAGAACGCGTTGTTGTCCGACGGCAGAAAGCTGAACGACAGCAGCCGCCAGATCTGTCCGTGCCGAAGTCCGTCCCAGCTCAGGCAGAGCGTGTAGTAAAACGACGAGCTGTCCATACTGGAAAACATCGACAGCAGGTAAAAGGCGATGTTGCCGATCACGATGTACAGCATCAGATTCGGAATCCCGAAATTCGGGTGCAGCACGCAAAACCGGTCGATCCGGCGGCGAAGAGCGTTCAAGATCAGATCCCTCCATTGGCGAAAGTTTCATTACCCCTGCATTGTACCCTATCTTTCCGAAAAAGTCATTACCAAATTATAAATTTCCCCGAAGAAACCCCAGCCTGACGCACCGCGCGTCAACAGCGGCCCGGCGCGGTCCAATACCGATACCGTCTCCGCCCGCCAAGCAGACGCACGGCAGTGATCTGAAACCAGCATGTACAGGAACGAGATCAGCGCGCCGGCCGTTCCGCTGTTAAGCCCCGTGAAAAAAGCAGAGCCGAGGATGTTGAAGCCGCATGGAAGAAACGAGAGCGAATACAGCCGCAAGGCGTTCGCCGCCATCCCGCACAGCGCTTCGCCATAGCCGACAAGCACCCACATGATGTGCGAGGCGGGCGGAACGGAGACCCCGATCATCAAGCAGCTTGCCGCAAGCGTGACAGCAATGAATCCGCTAACCGCACCCGCCCCTGTCGATTGTGGACAAAAGAAACGTCCGGTCATTCCATGACCGGGCGCATCCGACGTCTTCCCGGCGCTGTGGTCACAGCGCCTTCGACGAAGCGTGATTCAATTTACGGAGAGCGTCCGGCGCTCACACGGCTGTCAGCGCTCCCCTCCCCCGGCGCGCTCCGAGCGTGCGGAGGCTCGTAGGCCGACCGGCTCGCGGGTTTTTTCGTCCGC
Organism: uncultured Oscillospiraceae bacterium; assembly: GCA_934567115.1. Classification (GTDB taxonomy): domain Bacteria; phylum Bacillota; class Clostridia; order Oscillospirales; family Oscillospiraceae; genus Hominicoprocola. The sequence continues at coordinate 86 of CAKTJA010000215.1, read as the reverse complement.
TGTGCGGAAGCGCAGCTTTAAAAAAGGGACCCGGGCAGCTGCCCGGGTCCCTTCGGCACATCTTTATTCGGCGGGATAAACGCAAG
>CAKTJA010000214.1 GCA_934567115.1 uncultured Oscillospiraceae bacterium | reverse complement strand
TGCCCGCACTGCGGCGGTAAGCACTTCGACAAGGAGACCGACACGCTCGACGGCTGGTTCGACTCCGGCTCCACGCACTTCGCCTCCATGCAGAAGGATCAGGGCTTCTGGCCCGCCACGATGTACCTTGAGGGGCTTGACCAGTATCGCGGCTGGTTCCAGTCCTCCCTGCTGACCGCCGTCGGCGCGCTCGGCGAGGGCGCTCCCTTTAAGGAGTGCGTCACCCACGGCTGGACCGTGGACGGCGAGGGCCGCGCGATGCACAAATCCCTCGGCAACGGCGTGGACCCCGCGGACGTTTTCAACGAGTACGGCGCGGATATCCTCCGTCTGTGGGCGGCCTCCGCCGACTATCACGCGGACGTGCGCTGCTCCAAGGCGATCTTCAAGCAGCTCAGCCAGAATTATCTGAAGTTCCGCAACACCTGCAAGTTCATGCTCGATAACCTTGCGGGCTTCGACCCCGCGCAGCTGACGAAGCCCGAGGAGATGCCCGCGCTCGACCGGTGGCTGCTCACCAAGCTCAACGGGCTGATCGAAAAGGTCTTCCGCTCCTACGACGAGTATGAGTTCCACATCATCGCCCACGCGGTCAACGATTTCTGCGTCACAACGCTTTCCAGCTTCTATCTCGATATCGTCAAGGACCGTCTCTACTGCGACGGACAGGACAGCGTATCGCGCCGCAGCGCGCAGACCGCGCTCTATCTCACGCTGCACACGCTCGCCAAGCTCTTCGCGCCCATCCTTGCGTTCACCTGCGACGAGATCTGGCTCGCCATGCCGCACACCGACGGGGACGACGTGCGCAACGTCGTGCTCAACGAAATGAACGCGCCCTTCTCCGCCTACTCCCTCGAAGCGGAGTCCATGGCGCAATGGGACCGCGTCACCGAGCTGCGCACCATTGTCAACGGCGCGCTGGAGGAGGCCCGCGCAGCCAAGGTCATCGGCAAGAGCCTTGAGGCCGACGTGCGCCTGACCGTCCCCGAGGGCGATGCCTTCCTCGCCGGCAGAAGCGCCGAGGAGCTTGCGGATCTCTTTATCGTCTCCTCCGTCGAGCTGACCGTCGGCGGCGAGCTTTCCGTCAAGGTCGACAACGCCGCCGGTACGAAGTGCCCGCGCTGCTGGAAGCACTCCGTAAACGCGGACGCCGACGGACTGTGCCCGCGCTGCGCCGAGGTGATGAAGCATCTTCCCGAGCTTGCGTAAACCGGGAGCAGAATAAAAAACATTTTTCAGGAGGGATCCCTTCTATGACAAGAAGCGAATGGAAAGCGTCCGCCCGCGCACAGCTCGGCGGCAGCATCTTTAACAATCAGTGGCTTTTGGCTCTGGCGTTCTGCCTGATCGTTTCGGTCATCGTCAGCGCCGCCGGCGGTCTGGGCCTCGGCATCGGCGCGGTGATCGTCACCGGCCCGATGCTTTATGCGCAGAGGTATGTGTTCCTCGCACAGGCGCGCACGGGCGGGTCCATCGACATGGACGACCTGTTTATCGGCTTCAAGACCGACTTCGGCGGCAACCTGCTCCTCGGTCTGCTCTCAGGGCTGTTCATTTTCCTGTGGAGCCTGCTGTTCTTCATCCCCGGCATCGTGAAGGCCTACTCCTACTCCATGATCTATTACGTCAAGGCCGACCACCCGGAATACGACTGGCGGCAGTGCATTAACGAGAGCCGCCGCCTGATGACGGGGCACAAGTGGGAAAAGTTCGTGCTCGACCTGAGCTTTATCGGCTGGTGCATCGTCGGCTCGCTGTGTCTGGGCGTCGGCACGCTCTGGGTCGCGCCCTATGTGACCGCGACCGAGGCGCAGTACTACCTGTACCTCACCGGCGCTTCCGGCAAGGCGCTGCCCGAATACTGATTCGTCCGTTTTTTCTCAGGCAGTCCCTTCACAAGGACTGCCTGAGCTTTATGAAAGGGGGCCTTTCAACATGAAACCTCATTACTCCGCGCACGAGCTGGCTCAGGCCGCCGTGATCGCCGCCGCCTACGCTGCGCTGGCGTGGCTCTCCAATTTCTTCGGCCTCGCCTTTCCCGCGATCCAGTTCCGCCTGAGCGAGGCGCTGTGCGTGCTGCCCTGCCGCGACCGCAAGGCGGCGATCCCCGGTCTTGCCGTGGGCTGCCTGATCACCAACCTGCT
>CAKTJA010000213.1 GCA_934567115.1 uncultured Oscillospiraceae bacterium | reverse complement strand
TATAAAACCTTTGCAAAGCGGCAGAGCTGACCGCAGATCTGGAGCATCAGCGTGGATTTTCCGATCCCTGGCGCGCCGCCGACAAGCACAAGCGAGCCTTTTACGGCCCCTCCGCCGAGCACGCGGTCAAGCTCACCCATGCCGGTTGGAAAGCGCAGCTCGTCGGCAGCCTCCAGCTCAGCGATCGGGTGCGCGCGGGCGCGCGGTCCTCCCGCGCCGCGACCGGCGGACGGGGCCGCCTTCGCCGCCTTTTGCTCAACCACGGAGTTCCACGCGCCGCAGCTGGGGCAGCGCCCCGCCCACTTTGCAGTTTCATTTCCGCACTCGGTGCAGTAGAATACGGTTTTCGCTTTCATCTCCGCTCCCCTTCTGTTTTCTATTCGTTCGTTTGCATGGTCTGCCCCGCAAGAAACCCGGCCGCGATGGTCACAGCCAGCATGCGCTGATAGCCGCTGTCCTGAAGCCGCGCGGTCTCCTCCACGTTGGACAAAAATCCGCACTCGACCAGCACCGCCGGACAGGTCACGCTTTTCATCAGAAAGATCGTCGGCTCGATCCGCTTGCTGCTCTTCCCGCTCCCTGCGTTCACCGTCGTATTGAGCGCCGACTGGATCGCATCCGCCAGTTCCCTGCTGCCGTCCGCTCCCCCATAGAACACCTGTGCGCCATGTACGCTTCGCGACGCAGGCAGACTGTTTTGATGGATGCTCAGCAAAACGGCGTTCGGCGTTCCGTTTACAAGCGCGGCGCGGTTTTTCAGGTCGGAAGATTTTTTCTCCCGCAGCGTCTTTGCGCCGTCGGAGTAGATCGCGGCGTCCTCCGTCCGCGTCATTTTCGTCTCGCAGCCGAGAAAGCGAAACAGCTCGTTAAGCTCCTGTGCGATCGCAAGATTGATGCCGCTCTCCACAACGCCGTCCGCCGAGACGGCGCCCCCGTCCTCGCCGCCGTGTCCCGCGTCGATCACGATAACGGGGGAATCGGCGGCGCTTTCGCTCAAAAACGCCGGCAGAGCGCCATGCGCCAGCGTACAGCCGAGCGCGGCGGCGCATCCGAGGACCGTCAGACCGAAGATCGCCAATGTTTTTTTTCGCAGAATAAAAATCAAATTACTCACCCCATGTCACGGTATGCGGGGGAAATCATTCTATTCCACCATATCACAGTATACCAGAGGACGTGCAAAAAGGAAAGCCCCCGTTTCCTCATTTTCCACACGGCATACTATGGTATGAGCGCATGCTCAAAGCCATATCTAAGGAGGAATTCCGATTGGAAAAGAATGATACTGCGGTGCAGTCGTGCGGCACGATGGAAGGTCGTCTGCCCGGCGTCTGCGCACCGCTGGCCTTTCCCTATGTTCCCATGCAGTGCGCCAACCCGGAGCGCTATTCGCAGCAGGACGCGCTTCAGGCCGGCACGCTGTTTCCGGGACTGAACCTTCCCTTCCACGCCGATCTTGAAACGCGCTTTCCCGCCGCCAATACGGCGCTGAGCGAGCTGATGGCGCTTGACTTTGCCATCGACGAGCTTGGTCTTTACCTCACGACGCACAGGGACGATCAGGAGGTTTTGAGCCTTTACTGGTCGTATATCAAGCTTGCGAAGGAGGGCCGTGAGAAATATCAGGAGAAGTACGGCCCGCTGCTGCAAACGGACCTTACGCCCGGCAGTTATCGCTGGCTTGACAATCCGTGGCCGTGGGATTTAGGAGGGAAAAGCTGATGTTTGTCTATGAAAAAAAGCTGCAATATCCCGTACGCATTACGAACCCGAACCCCAAGCTTGCCGCCGCGATCATCAGTCAATACGGAGGACCGGACGGCGAGCTTGGCGCATCTCTCCGATATTTGAGCCAACGCTATTCCATGCCGTACGCCGAGCTCAAGGGACTGCTGACCGATATCGGCACAGAGGAAGCGCCATGCACCCCTATTTTTGCCCGGTATTTTTCAAGTCCGTCCAGTACATACGTCCACTTGGCGGGCAGCAAATTCAGCGCCACCTCTACCCTGCCATCCTGATACACGGTCATCTGCTGGAGCAGATGACCGTAAAAGGCATCGTCCGCCGTGCGTCCACTGACGATGCCGGTGATGGCGGCGCGGATGTCCGGCTTCAAGGTCTGCGTGTCGGTGTTCAATGCCTGCCTCTGTTTGATGGCGGTGATTTTCTC
>CAKTJA010000212.1 GCA_934567115.1 uncultured Oscillospiraceae bacterium | reverse complement strand
AAAATATGCCGCCGCAGGACGGCCCGGACCAAAATATGATCGCTTCAGTATACCACGCCGCCGACGCTCCGTCAACACAGCCGCCGCGCTACAGCGCCTTCAAATAAAAGCGGTTCATCGTACCGTGAACAGCCGAACAGGGCCTTTCGATCCGACGGAACCCCAGCTTTTCATACAGTCTCATGGCTGCGGTGAGATTGGTATGCGTCTCAAGGTACAGCTTCCGGTAGCCGGCGGACCTCGCCCAATCCTCCGCGATCCGCATAAGCTCCCTTCCGTAGCCCTTTCCCTTGGCGGGATCGGCCAGATAAAGCTTTTGAAGCTCCGCGCCGCCCTCGATCCCGCCATATTCCGCGACGCCGGCGCCGCCGACGACTTGTCCCGCCTCGTCGAGCGCGACAAAGTAAGCGCGCCCGGCCGGGCCGCCGTTATAGAAATCGCTCAAATGCTCCAGCTCCGGATCGAAGTACACCGTTCCGGGAACATTCAAATGAAACTTCTCCAGATTGGCGCGGATGATCTCCGCGATCCGCTTATCGTCAGCGGCCTCTATCCTTCTGTAATTCAGCATAACGAACACACTCCCTGTCTTCCGGTCTGTTGAGCCGCCGGCCGTCAGCTTACCGGACAGCTCTCGTCCTCCCGCGCGCCGGTCCGCCCGGAGCGCCGCAGCCACAGCGGCAGGCTCATCAGCGCAAAAACCGCCAGCATAAGCACGGGATAGCCGAGCAGATGGCTCCCGAAGCGCTCGAAAAGCTTGAGCGGGTTCCCCTCGTCGGCGCGCATGAGAAACATGAAGTTCGTGCCGAAGGCGCGGTTGAAGCCCCACACGGGGACCGCCATCGCCGCAAGCAGCGCAAGGCAGCGGGGATAATCCCTCACCCTCGGGCGGATGTCGCCGCACACGGTCAGCACAAACGGATACGCCGCAAGCAGCAGGTGTACGGAAAAGCTGTGAAACGTCATAAAATTAAGCGGCGGGAGCGCGGTCCACGTCGGGAAAAGCAGCGCGGCGCAGGCTGCGGGCAGGCAGAAAAAATACAGGAAGCCGCCCAGAAGCCGCGACGACCGCCACGTATGCAGGGCGATGAGAAAAATATTGATGCTGCACAGGTGGAGCGGCAGATAGTCGATCGCATAATTCCCGCCGTACAGCAGTCCGAAGTCCTTGAACATCTCGTCGGCAATCATCGCAAGCGCGAGCAGCCACCGCAGCCGCGCGCGGCGCGGCTCGTCCAGCCCCCGGTACACGCGGCACAGCAGCGCCGTCAGCGCGGCGCAGACCGCGAGCACGCCCAGATGAAACGCCCCAAAATGTGAAAAGCCGATCCCGGGCGGAACGGTATCCACGGTTTCCCAGAAATATCCCACAAGTTATCCTCTTTTCTCTGTAAAGCTCCGGGCATTCTCTTTTTGCAAATGCCGCAGCTTCGAGTGTAACACGCCCGGGCGCGGATTGCAAGCCGCAGACCGGGAAAGCGGGGCGCGCTTGTGCGATCTTAAAAATTGTGCTATACTGAGCGTCGGGCCATCCCGCTTCGGCGGAGACGCGCGGACGCAGCCGTCCGCAGCGCCGCCCCCTCATTCTTCGTTTGATTGCGAGGCGCTTATCGTGCAGAATTTCCTTCCCTCGCCGCGCCAGTGGGAGCTGGGGCCGAAGATCGTCGCCATCGGCGGCGGCACCGGACTTTCCACCATGCTGCGCGGCCTGAAAAAATACACCAAAAATCTCACCGCCGTCGTCACCGTATCGGACGACGGGGGCGGCAGCGGCATGCTCCGGCGCGACATCGGCATACTCCCGCCCGGCGACATCCGCCACTGCATGGAATCGCTGGCAAATACGGAGCCGGTCATGCAGCGGCTTTTGACCTATCGCTTTGAAAACGGCACGCTGCGCGGGCAGTGCTTCGGCAACCTTCTCCTCGCCGCGCTCAACGGCGTGACCGGCTCGTTCGAGGAGGCGGTGCGCTGCATGGGGCAGGTGCTCGCCATCAGCGGCACCGTCATCCCCGTGACCACGGCGGACGTGTGTCTGTCGGCGACCTTCGAAAACGGAGCCTGCGTCGTCGGGGAGAGCAATATCTTCGGCTTTAAAAAGCAGCAGGACTGCCGCATTGATCACGTCTCCCTCCTTCCGGAGCGTCCGAAGGCGCTGAGCGCGGCGCTTGACGC
>CAKTJA010000211.1 GCA_934567115.1 uncultured Oscillospiraceae bacterium | reverse complement strand
TCGCCTCCCACGCGTGAAGCGTGGAGGAGGAGTCCGCGCTCGTCACGCCGTTGCAGGTGTTGCCGCCGATGGTGCCGATGTTGCGGATCTGCGGGCCGCCGACCATATCCACCGCTTCGCCGAGCACGTTGATATATTTCTGAATGATGGGATCGCGCGTAATGTGGGAAAAGCTTGTGAGCGAGCCGATGCGGATATTCTCCTCCGCGTCGATTGAAACGCCGCGCATCTCGTCAAGTCCGTAAATGGAGATCAGCTCTTTGCCGGCGCGCTTGCCCTCGCGCATCTGCACGAGCACGTCGCTTCCTCCGGCGATGATCTGCGCCTCGGGATGCTCAAGCCGCAGCGCAACGGCATTTTCCACGCTTGTCGCTTCGTAAAGCGCTTTCATATCATACATGGCTTACTTCCCCTCCTTCTCGTTCCAGCTGTCCTGAATAAGCCCGGCGCGGGCAAACTCCGCATAAAGCACATGCGGCGTGATGGGGGCGACGTCAATGGCGACTCCGGTAGCGTTATAGATCGCGTTGCGGATCGCGGGCGCGCCCGAGCAGGCGGGCGGTTCGCCAAGCGCCTTAGTCCCAAAGGGCGAGGTCGGCTCGGGATTTTCGATAAACTGCGCCTCAAGATGCGGGTGGTCCATAAAGGTTGAAAGCTTGTAGTCCAACAGATTGTTATTGAGCGGCTTGCCGGTCTTCTCGTCAAAGAGAAGCTGTTCGCTCATGCCGTAGCCGATGGCCATGGACATGCCGCCGTGGACCTGCGCCTCGGCGAGCGCCGGGTTGATGAGGCTTCCGCAGTCATGGACGTTGACGATCTTGTTGAGCTTGACCTTGCACATCGGGATATCGACCTCAACGTCGGCAAAGGTGCAGCCGAAGGAGTAGGCGTTATTCCTGATGGTATAGGTGGACTCCGCCGCGATATGCTCGCTGTCGGCGGCGTTGTACTGCGCCGTCATAGCCAGCTCGCTGAGGCTCATGAGCACCTTGCCGTCGTTTTTACGGATGATGTTGCTGTCAACGATATCCATGTTATCAACGGCCTGTCTGGTGATCTTGGTGGCGTACTCCAGAATCTTGCGGCGCAGCAGCGTCGCCGTCTGACGGATGGAGAAGCCGGCGACATAGGTCTGGCGCGAAGCATAGGCGCCGAGGCCGGTGGGCGTAACGTCCGTATCCTGACAGGAAACGACGCGCACGTCGCGATAGCTTGCAAGGCCGACCGCCTCGGCGGTCATCTGCGCATAGGCCGTGTCCGCGCCCTGTCCGATCTCCGTCTCGCCGCACTGCATCGTCACCGTGCCGTCAAGATTGAGCAGCATACGGTTCGACGAGGTCTCGAGCGAAATGGGATAGACCGCAGTGTTGTACCAGAACGCCGCCACGCCGATGCCGCGGCGCACGTCGCCCTTGTCCTGCGCGTACTCCTTCACCTTCCGGTCGTAGTCTATGTACTTTTTCCCCTTTTCAAGGCACTCGCGGAAGGAATCGTAATAGTTTACATTTTTGCTGAAGCCGTCCTCAAAACCCTTGGGCATGATGAACTTCATGCGGTACTCCAGCGGGTCCATGCCGACCGCCTTCGCGCACTCGTCGATATTGGCGTCGTCGGCAAAGGAAGCCTGCGGCATGCCGTAGCCGCGCATCGCGCCCGCGGCGGGCCGATTGGTGAACACCGTGTAGGCGTCGCCCTCAAAATGATCGCAGGGATAGATCTGCGGGAACGAGCCCATCGCCTTCGCAACGATGGAGTGACCGTGCGAAGCGTAGGAGCCCTGATTGGAAAACAGCTCGACCTTGCGGGCGGCGATGCTGCCGTCCTTGTGGAGCCATGTGACGATATGCGTACGGATGGCGTGGCGCACACGGTTGGAAACAAAGGTCTCCTCACGCGAGCAGTCGATCCTCACGCAGCGTCCGCCGACCTGCGTGGAGCACCACGCGCACAGCGGCTCGTAAAGTCCGTCCTGCTTGTTGCCGAAGCCGCCGCCGATATAGGGCTTGATGACCTGAATATCCGCCCAGGGCCTGCCCAGAGCCTGTCCGACGATACGGCGGATGATGTGCGGGATCTGCGTGGACGAAACGACCACGATGCGGCCGTTCTCCTCATAGGCGAAGCAGCCGTGGTTTTCGATATGGCTGTGCTGCACGGTGGGCGTATCGTACCAGCCCT
>CAKTJA010000210.1 GCA_934567115.1 uncultured Oscillospiraceae bacterium | reverse complement strand
AGCTGATCCAGGGCGGCTGCAAGCTGATCAGCCAGCACGCTGACTCTCTGGGTGCTCCTACCGCCTGCGAGAACGCTGGTATCCCCAACGTCTCCTACAACGGCTCCACCAAGGAAGCTGCTCCCAACACCTACATCATCTCCTCCCGCATCAACTGGGCTCCCTACTATGAGTATGCCATCTCCACCGCGATGGAGGGTAAGGCCATCGACGTTGACTGGACCGGCACTCTTGCCACCGGCTCCGTTCTCCTCACCGACCTGAACGAGAACGTCATCGCTCCGGGCACCGCCGAGGCTATCGCGGAAGCGACCGCCAAGCTTGAGGACGGCACCCTGCACGTCTTCGACTGCTCCACCTTCACCGTGGACGGCAAGGTCATCGCCAGCTACATGGCTGACGTCGATACCGACCCCAACTACGAGGGCGACACCGATGTTATCATCGACGGCTACTTCGCCGAGTCCTCCTCCTACTTCCGTTCCGCGCCCTACTTCAACCTGAACATCGACGGCATCAGCATGCTCGATACCGCGTTCTAAGAACCGGAACCTTTAAGGATCGGATCGCCTGACGGCGATCCGATCCTTTATTTTTTCAAGCATTCCCCGCCGTTCGTGTTAATTTTGTGAAAAGATGTTCTTTATTTTCCAAAATTTTTTAGTAATTATGATTTACAATCATCTTGTGATATGTTAAAATAAGTATGCCTAATTTATAAAATCTGGGAGAATGGCTTTCTCCCGCAAAGAAAGGGTGACCGCCTTGGGAGCTGAATGCGCAATTAAGATGGAGAATATTACAAAGCGGTTTGGCAAGGTTACGGCGAACAACGCCGTCAATCTTGAGCTGCGCGAGGGCGAGATCTTATCTCTCCTCGGTGAAAACGGCAGCGGCAAAACCACGCTGATGAATATGCTCTCCGGCATCTATTTCCCCGACGAGGGACAAATCTACATCCATGGCAAGCCTGTAACGATCGCCTCGCCGAAGGCCGCCTTCGAACTTGGCATCGGCATGATCCACCAGCACTTCAAGCTGGTCGATCTGTTCACCGCGACCGAGAACATCGTCCTCGGTCTGGACGAGCCGGGCCGTCTCGACCTTGCGGAGGCCGGCAAGAAGGTCAAGGAGATCTGCGACAAGTACGGCTTCGATATCGACCCCGACCAGAAGATCTACGACATGTCCGTTTCTCAGAAGCAGACGGTCGAGATCGTCAAGGTCCTCTATCGCGGCGCGGATATCCTTATCCTCGACGAGCCGACCGCCGTCCTTACCCCGCAGGAAACGGATAAGCTTTTCCAGATCATGCGCAACATGAAGGCCGACGGCAAGTCCCTGATCATCATCACGCACAAGCTCCACGAGGTCCTTGACGTGTCTGACCGCGTGGCGGTCCTGCGCAAGGGCGAGTACATCGGCGACGTTCTCACCAAGGACGCCGACCAGCAGTCTCTGACCGATATGATGGTCGGTCACTCCGTCAAGCTGAACATCAACCGCCCCGATCCCGTCAACCCGACGCCCCGCCTTGTGCTCGAGGGGTTGACCGTTTACGACGAAATGGGCGTCAAGCGTCTTGACGACGTAAGCTTTTCCATCAATTCCGGCGAGGTCCTCGGCATCGCGGGCGTAGCCGGCAGCGGCCAGCGCGAGCTGCTTGAGTCGATCGCCGGCCTCTACCCCGTCGCCTCCGGCACCGTCACCTTCCACGATCCCCAGACGGGCGAGGCCAGAAACCTTGTCGGCCTTGACCCGATGGATATCAGAAGAAGCGGCATCTCCATGTCCTTCGTTCCCGAGGACCGTCTCGGCATGGGTCTGGTCGGCTCGATGGGCATGACGGGCAATATGATGCTCCGCTCCTGGCGCAAGGGCAACAGCGTCTTCCTCAACCGCAAGGACCCCGAGGCGCTGGCCAACCGCATCTGGGAGGAGCTTGGCGTCGTTACGCCGAACACCAGCTTCCCCGTGCGCCGCATGTCCGGCGGCAACGTGCAGAAGGTTCTGGTCGGACGCGAGATCGCCCAGTCTCCCGCCGTGCTGATGACCGCCTACGCGGTGCGCGGCCTCGATATCAACACGTCCTACACGATCTACAACCTGCTCACCGAGCAGAAGACAAAGGGCGTCGCCGTCATCTTCGTCGGTGAGGATCTGGACGTTCTGCTTGAGCTG
>CAKTJA010000209.1 GCA_934567115.1 uncultured Oscillospiraceae bacterium | reverse complement strand
AAATACGGGCGTTCCGCACAGGGGGCACTTTTCCTCGCTGTCGCACAGCTCAACGCCGCATCGTACGCAATACACAGTGGCTTCCTTCCTTTCACAATACGTTTATGGCTGATTGCTTTCGACCCTTGCGGAGAGGCCGAGGGATTGCAGCACCTTGAAGAAGTGCAGCTCCAGTTCGGACTCGCGTATGCTGCGGATCATATTGATATACATGGTCCCGTCATAGGTCAGCACCGCGCAGTTGTGCGGCGCGCGGGCCTGTACGCCGACGATGAAATCCATGCGCTTGACATACGTCCGCATGGCCTCCGGCAGGGTCACGTTTCCCAGATTCGAAAGGCACAGGCAGGACTTCCTCTCGCCGACCGCGTCGAATGCGGCCTTCATGGCGGCGTTCTTCACAAACAGCGGCATGATCTTCAGAATGAAGGCCTGCTCGCTGCTGACGTTGGCCGCGATGCGCGTGCCCATCAGCTTTGCCGTGCGCTCGAGCCCCATCTTGTGGTGCACGATGGAGCAGATCTCGTCGAAGGTGTAGTCGCCGAGCTTCGGATCGACCTCGGGCGTGACATAGAGCGCAAAGTTGCGCAGCGTGCGGCTCGGAAAAAGCTGACGCAGATTCACCGGGACCAGCACCTTTACAGGGCGGCGCGCCGCACGGAAGCGCACCTTCTCCGCCTGAAGCCGCAGAATGGCCTGCATCATCGCCGCGCACAGAAGCTCCGTCACGGTGATGTGCCGCTCCTTGGCGGCGGCCCGGACTGCCGACGCGTCCAGCATCAGCGTGACGAGATCCAGAAACCCGTCCTTCTCCGGAGTTCCGGAAAGATGGTAGGCGGTCTGCTCTCTGCGCCCGGCGCGGACGGTCCCCGCGTATTTGAGGAAGCTGTCCTCCAGCTCGCCGTCCGACGGCGCCTCGAGCCGGCCAAGCACGCCGTCGCCGGCGGGGATGCGCACGCCGTACTTCTGCGTCAGATACTCCGCGACCAGTGTTTTGAGGAAGACGAGGGCGCCGGTCCCGTCGGTCAGGGCGTGGAAGAACTCCACCGCGATGCGGTTTTTGCAGACGATGACGCGGAACGCGCATTCCCGCACCTCGCGGAACGGAGCGTGCGCAAGCGGACAGGAGGCCTCGTCCCGGATGGCCGGGGCGTGAGACACCTCTTCAAGATAATACCAGAACAGTCCCCGGCGCAGCCTTGCCGCGATGGACGGGAAGCGGCGGACGGTCACATCCAGCGCGGACTGGAGCACGGTCCGGTCTACCGGCTCGGAGAGCGTGGCGGAAAGACGGAAGAAATTGTTCCAGTTCCGCCGCCTTGCGGCGGGATATATTTTGGCGGCGTTGTCCAGCCGCATCCAGCGCAGCTTGTTTTCCGCGGAGAGGTTGCGGTTGAGAAAATCGTTGATCGTGTCGAAATCCTCGCGGTTCTCGCTCAGGTGATAGAGCACATAGGCGTGCCACCGCTCCGGCGCGGTCACGAGCCGGCTGCGGCAGCCGGCACCCAGAAGACGCTCGTGCAGCCGCCGGGAATCGTCGAGCAGGATCTCGTCCCCGCCGACAAAGATCAGGGAGGGGGGCATGCCGCGCAGCTCGCCGAAGAGCGGGGAGATGAGCGGCTCGGTCCGCGTGTGCGGTCCCGCGTAGCACTTGGCGTAAAACTCCAGCACCTCGGTCGTCAGGGAGGGGTCCGCGTCGCGGTTGGACATGTGGCTTTCGCCCGACATGGTGAGATCGGTCCAGGGCGAAATGGCGATGATGCCGCAGGGGAGCGGAAGTCCCAGCTCGCGGAGCCGCAGACACAGGGCGTAGCACAGCCCCCCGCCGGCGCTTTCGCCGCACAGAAGGATCCGCCGTGCGTCATAGCCCTTGCCGAGAAGATAGCGGTAGGCTGTTTCCGCGTCGTCGATCGCGGCGGGATACGGGTGCTCGGGAGCGAGCCGGTAGGCGGCGCAGAACACGCGCACCCCCTCTTCATGGGCGAGCGTCGCGGCGAAGCCTTTGGCATAGTCGAGATCGCCGCAGGTGTATCCGCCGCCGTGCAGGTAAAGTATAACACCTTGACGACGAACGTCGCGCGGAACGACCCATGCGCCGTCGAAATCCGCAAAGGCGTGGTCGTGGACGATCACGTCTTTTTTGTGGATGGCCTCCATCAGCTCGCCGAGCTTGTCCTGTCC
>CAKTJA010000208.1 GCA_934567115.1 uncultured Oscillospiraceae bacterium | reverse complement strand
AGGTAGCGCGGGCCCTTGGCGACGGTGCCGAACATCGTGCCGATCTGGCTGCGCAGACCCTTGCCGAGGTCCTCGAGAGAGGCACCGACGGCAAGACCGTCCTCGGAGAAGGCGGACTGGGTGCGGCCGTAAACGATCTGAAGGAACAGCTCGCGCATGGCGGTGTTGATGGCGTCGCACACAAGGTCGGTGTTGAGCGCCTCGAGAATGGTCTTGCCGATCAGGATCTCGGAAGCCATTGCGGCGGAATGGGTCATGCCGGAGCAGCCCAGCGTTTCAACCAGAGCCTCCTGAATAACGCCCTCCTTCACATTGAGCGTCAGCTTGCACGCGCCCTGCTGGGGAGCGCACCAGCCCACTCCGTGAGTGAAGCCGGAAATGTCGGAAAGCTGCTTGGCCTGCACCCATTTGCCCTCTTCGGGAATGGGGGCGGGGCCGTGGTATGCGCCCTTGGCGACCGGGCACATATGCTGGACTTCGGTCGTGTAAATCATAGCGGTCTTCCTTTCTTATAATAAGTCCGCGCTGTGCGGAGTCGTTGGATAAGCACACATATTGTATCAAATGAAGCGCCCGTTTGCAAGCCGTATTTCGACCTTCTTTGCGGCTTTGGCGGGGTGCGCGCGTCTTGAGCCGCCTTGTTGTCGGTTCTGACGGAGCGGAGCGCCGCGCGGACCGATATTTTGTTGAAAACAGCATATTGACTTCCGGAGACGGGAACGCTACAATAGCACCATCAAACATGAGGAAAGCATGAGAGGTTCTAATACCATGATGTGCCATGACGTTTTTGCAAAAATGAACAGCCGTACCGCTGCTTCCGCCGTGCGCGCGGAGGCCGGCTTCGTCTGCGCTGCCGTCATGTCCGCCGTCATGTCCATTATCTGCCTGTCGGGCGCCGCGCTTGCGGCGTCCATTATTATTTGCATTTCCATTTTCGGGCTGTGCGCGGCGCTGATCGTCATCGGCCTGATTTCCCGCATTACGCTGCATTCGGAGAGAAAGCGCAGACGCTTGTATTGACAGGGCTCGATACAGCAAAGCGGTTTCGCCGAACGCGGCGGAGCCGCTTTTTTGTATAAAATCAGAAAATTCAAAAAGGAGAGATCAAGATGAAAAAGAGATTTACGGCGATGCTCATGGCGGCTGTCATGACCGTTACCCTGGCGGCTTGCGGAGGGAAGGAACCGGCGCAGGGCGGCGGGGACGCGGAGCGGACCTTTTATATCGGCTCCAGCGGTCCGCTGACCGGCGACAACGCGATCTATGGTCAGGCGGTCATCAACGGCGCGCAGCTCGCCGTGGACGAGATCAACGCCGCCGGCGGCAGCATCCGGTTCACCTTCCTGCAGCAGGACGACGAGGCGGACGGTGAGAAGGCGGTCAACGCCTATAACACCATGATGGATCAGGGCATGCAGATCCTTGTCGGCCCCACGACCACCGGCGCGTCTCTGGCGGTCGCCGAGAAGTGCGCGGCGGACAGGACCTTCATGCTCACGCCCTCCGCGTCCTCGCCCGACGTGACCGAGGGGAAGGACAACGTTTTCCAGGTCTGCTTTACCGACCCGAACCAGGGCGTGGCCTCTGCCGATTATATGGCGGAGAAGATGCCCGAGGCCAAGATCGCCGTCATCTACCGCAATGACGATCCGTACTCGCAGGGGATCCGCGACGCGTTCGTCGCCGAGGCCGCCGAAAAGGGACTGAACATTGTCTATCAGGGGACCTTTACGGACGAGACGAAGACCGACTTCACCGTGCAGCTTACCAGCGCGCAGACCAAGGGAGCCGATCTTGTGTTCCTGCCCATCTACTATCAGCCCGCCTCCGTGATCTTCAATCAGGCCCGGGCCATGGGCTATGCGCCCACGTTTTTCGGCGTGGACGGCATGGACGGCATCCTTACGATGCCGGGCTTCAACGCCGAGCTTGCCGAGGGCGTGATGCTGCTCACTCCGTTCTCTGTCACCGTGGCGGAGAACAAGCCCTTTGTGGACGCGTACACCGCCGCTTATAAGGTGGAGCCGAACCAGTTCGCCGCAGACGCTTACGACGCGGTGTATATTGTCAAGCAGGCGCTTGAGGCCGCCGGCTGCACGGCGGACATGTCCGCTTCGGAGATCTGCGAAAAGCTTGTGGAGACGATGCCGGAGATCACCTTCACCGGTCTGACCGGAAA
>CAKTJA010000207.1 GCA_934567115.1 uncultured Oscillospiraceae bacterium | reverse complement strand
CGTGGTGAAGAACTACGCCAACACCTATGACGATCCCGCTGTCGGCAAGGACTGCGCCATCGCGCTCAACGATCAGGGCGCGGACGTTATCTTCCAGATCGCGTCCGCCAGCGGCGACGGCGTGTTCGAGGCGGCGAAGGAGCGCGGCTTCTATGCCATCGGCGTGGACAGCGACCAGAAGTACATCGACCCCTCGGTCATCATCTGCTCGATGAAGAAGGAGGTCGGCAGCTCCATCTACGACGCGGTCAGCGCCTACCTCGCCGACGGCAAGGGCCGCTTCGGGACCACGTGGGTCGCCGATATGGCGTCCGGCTACGTCGGCATCGGCTACGGTGAGGAAGGAAGCGAGCAGCAGGTCCCCGACGAGGTGAAGGCCGCCGTTGAGGAGCTTTCCGCGAGGATCGTTTCCGGTGAGATCGCCGTAGAGACCACGCGCGGCTGAGCGCATACTGTTTTCCCGGCGGCGCGGCGATCCTGCCGCGCCGCCTCGGCATATCATCTGAACAGAAAGTGAGGAAGACGCCTTGCAGGAAAATGCAGTTGAATTCCGCCATGTTTCCATGGAGTTTCCCGGCGTGCTGGCGAACGACGACGTTACGCTTTCCGTCCGCCGGGGGGAGGTGTTTGCCCTTGTCGGTGAAAACGGCGCGGGCAAGACGACGCTCATGAACATCCTCTACGGGATCCACCGACCGACGGGCGGCGAGGTGTACATCCGGGGGGAGCGGGTCGGGCGCTTCACGCCGAAGAACGCCATCGCCATGGGCGTGGGAATGGTGCACCAGCACTTCATGCTCGTCCCCAGCTTTACCGCGGCGCAGAACATCGTCATGAGCCGTGAGCCGCGCAGGTTCGGCTTCCTGTTCGACAACCGGGCCGCCGAGGAGAAGACGCGCGCGCTCTCGGCGGAGTACGGCCTTGCGGTCGATCCGTCGGCGGCGGTGCGAGAGCTGGGCGTGGGTCTCCAGCAGCGCGTGGAGATATTGAAGACGCTGTATCGCGGCGCGGATATCCTGATCCTCGACGAGCCGACCGCTGTGCTCACCCCGCAGGAGACGGAGGAGCTGTTTGCCGTCATCCGCCGCGTGGTGCGCGAACGGGGCATGACGGTGATCATCATCACGCATAAGCTTTATGAGGTCATGGCCATCAGCGACCGCGTGGGCGTGATGCGCAGGGGACGGCTGATCGGTGTGGAAAACACCTGCGACACGGACGAGAGAAAGCTTGCGTCCATGATGGTCGGCCGCCCCGTGCTTTACGAGCATCTGGAGAAGACCGGCGCGCCGGGGGAGGAACGGATCCGCGTCAGGGAGCTGACGGTCCGCGACGACCGCGCCCTTACGGCGGTGGACGGCCTGAGCCTTTCCGTCCGCGCGGGCGAGGTGCTCGGCATCGCCGCCATTGAGGGTAACGGGCAGAGCGAGCTGCTCGAGGCGGTCACCGGCATGCGCCGGGCCGAGCGGGGAACGGTGGAGATCTGCGGGCGGGACGTTACCGGACGCACCGCCGGGGAGGTCCGCCGGGCCGGTCTGGCCCACATTCCGGAGGACCGGCTTGCCACCGGCGTGTGTCCGCAGGCGAGCGTGGCGGATAATCTGCTTATGGGGCGGCAGCGCGACAGGGAGTTCAGCGGCTTTGCGGGCCGCCTCCGCACGGGCGCGGTCGGGCGCTTCGCGCGGGAGCTTTACAGCCGCTTTGACATTCGCGGCGCGGGGATCGACGTTCCCGTCGGCTCGATGTCCGGCGGGAACATGCAGAAGGTCGTCGTCGCGCGCGAGTTTTCGTTCGACGCGCCCGTGCTCGTCATCTCTCAGCCGACGCGCGGCGTGGACGTGGGCGCGATCGAGTTCATCCATGCGAAGATCGTGGAAAAGCGCAACGCGGGCTGCGCGATCCTGCTCTGCTCCGCCGACCTTGACGAGGTGTTCCGCCTGTCGGACCGCATCATTACGATGTATGAGGGCAGGATCACCGGGGAGTTCCGCGCCGACAAGGTCTCCAGAGAGGAGATCGGCTGGTACATGACCGGGCGGCGCGCGGGGAAGGAGGCGGCGGTATGAAAAAAATCGTGGGCGCGGTCAACTGGCGCTATCTGCTCTCGCTGCTGCTCTCCGTTCTGCTCGCGTTCGTCATCGGCGCGGCGATCCTTGCCGCCACGGGCTATGACCCGCTTGCCGCC
>CAKTJA010000206.1 GCA_934567115.1 uncultured Oscillospiraceae bacterium | reverse complement strand
GTCCATTCCCATCACCGAGGAGCCGGACACCACTCCCAAGGACATCATCTCCTGCAAGTTCTGGGGCCTGGGCTCTGACGGCACCGTCGGCGCCAACAAGAACTCCATCAAGATCATCGGCGACCACACCGACAAGACCGTTCAGGCATACTTCCAGTATGACTCCAAGAAATCCGGTGGCGTCACCATCAGCCATATCCGCTTCGGCGACAGCCCCATCAAGAGCACTTACTACATCTCCAAGGCCGACTTCGTCGCCTGCCACAACCCCTCTTATCTCGAGAAGTATAAGATGGTGCAGGATGTCAAGCCCGGCGGAGCCTTCCTTATAAACTGCGCCTATGCCGACGCCGAGTCCTTGGGTGAGCATCTGCCCGCTGCCGCGAAGCAGTATATCGCAAAGAACAACGTCAGGGTCTACACCATAGACGCTATCCATATCGCCCGTGAGATCGGCCTGGGCAACAAAACCAACGCCATCCTCCAGTCCGCATTCTTCAAGCTGGCCAACATTCTGCCTATCGACGATGCCGTCGTCTATATGAAGGAAGCCATCAAGACCACCTACGGACGCAAGGGCGAGAAGATCGTCAACATGAATAATTCCGCCGTGGATGCCGGCCTTGAGAAGCTCAACGCCATCGATGTCCCCGCCGAGTGGGCCGATGCCGTCGATACCGCGGAGCCCGTGAAGCACGAGAGCAAGCGTCCGGAGCTTGCCAAGTTCGTCAACGAGATCCTGGAGCCGGTTAACGCCATGCGCGGCGACGAGCTGCCTGTATCCACCTTCCTGGATACCCAGAACGGCGTTATGCCCAGCGGCAGCGCCGCATTTGAGAAGCGCGGCATAGCCGTCGACGTTCCCAAGTGGATCCCTGAAAACTGCATCCAGTGCAACCAGTGCTCCTTCGTGTGCCCCCACGCCGTCATCCGTCCCTTTGTTATGACCGAGGACGAGGTGAAGGCCGCTCCCGAGGGCCTCAAGACTGCCAAGATGAACGGCAAGGGCTGTGACGGCCTGAGCTTCGCCATGATAAGCAGCATTCTGGACTGCACCGGCTGCGGCAGCTGCGCCAATGTCTGCCCGGCCAAGGAAAAGGCCCTGGTCATGACCCCCATCGAGGAGATGACCTACGAGCAGAAGGTCTATGACTACGCTTACGAGAATGTCACCGAAAAGAAGACCCCGTTCGCCGAGACCACCGTCAAGGGCAGCCAGTTCAACACCCCGCTGCTTGAGTTCTCCGGCGCGTGCGCAGGCTGCGGCGAGACTCCTTATGCCAAGCTGGTAACTCAGCTCTATGGCGACAGAATGTATATCGCCAACGCCACCGGCTGCTCCTCCATCTGGGGTGCCTCCTCTCCCAGCAGCCCCTACACCGTCAACAAGGAAGGCCGCGGTCCCGCATGGGCCAACTCCCTGTTTGAGGATAACGCCGAATTCGGCCTGGGCATGGTCCACGGCGTCAAGCAGCGCCGCGCCAAGCTGGCCGATACCGTTCGAAGCCTTATCGCCGTGCCCTATTGCGACGAGGATGTGAAGGCTGCCGCCGAGGAATGGCTGGCCGGCATGGATAACGCCGAAACCGCCAAGGTCGCCGGCGACAAGCTGCTGGCTCTGTGCAAGGCTGCCGGCGAGCGCGATTATACCGGAACTCCCTTTGAGGAGAAATGGCTGGCCAACGGCAAGAAGTGCCCCTGCGAGGCCTGCGGCTATGCCCGCGACATCGTGGCTCAGGCCGATATGCTGTATAAGCCCAGCTTCTGGGTGTTCGGCGGAGACGGCTGGGCATACGACATCGGCTATGGCGGACTGGATCACGTTCTGGCCTCCGGCGAGAACGTCAACGTTCTGGTATTCGACACCGAGGTGTATTCCAACACCGGCGGACAGTCCTCCAAGGCCACTCCTATCGGCGCCGTGGCTCAGTTTGCCGCTGCCGGTAAGGCCGTAAAGAAGAAGGATCTGGCTCAGATCGCCATTTCCTATGGCTATATCTATGTTGCTCAGTGCGGCATGGGCGCCAACTATCAGCAGACGCTGAAGGCCATCAGCGAGGCCGAGGCCTATGACGGACCGTCCCTCATCATCTGCTATGCGCCCTGCATCAACCACGGCAACAAGAACGGCATGAGCAAGGCTCAGACCACCATTAAGGAAGCTGTCGAGTCCGGATACTGGAACC
>CAKTJA010000205.1 GCA_934567115.1 uncultured Oscillospiraceae bacterium | reverse complement strand
CAGTATGAGTATATCGACAGCTTTGCCAAGTCGATGGACATGGCCGCGACGGTTTTCGTGAAGGACGGAAACAGCTTTGTCCGGGTGCTCACAAGCCTCCACGACAGTACGGGCGGCCGCGCCGTCGGGACGGAGCTTGACGCTTCCGGCGCGGCTTATCAGGCGGTCTCCGCCGGTAACTCCTACTTCGGCGAGGCACAGATTTTCGGCGGGGATTACGACGTGGCCTACGTTCCGCTGACGGACCGCGCGGGAGGGATCATCGGACTTCTCTTTGTGGGCGCGCCGACGGAGGGCGTCGACAGCCTGATCCGCGAGGAGAAGGCAAGGGTGATCGCGCTTTCGCTGCTCCCGGCGGCGGTCATTCTGGCGGCGGCGATCGTGATGGCGCTGATGATCAGCGGCAGCATCGTCAAGCCGATCAAAAAGGTAACGGAGGCGGCTAAGAAGATCGCGGCGGGCGATTTCCAGGTACACCTCGACGTCAAGTCCAAGGACGAGGTGGGCGAGCTGGCGGACTGCTTCAACAAGACCATAGAAAAGCTTGTGAACTATCAGGACTACATAGACGAGGTCTCCGCAGTGCTGCACAGCATGGCGAACAACGATCTGCGCGTGCATCTGCAGCTGGACTACGCAGGTCAGTTTGCGAAGCTCAAGGAGTACATGCTGCGGCTGATCGGGAATCTGAACGAGACGCTCGGGGGGATCGACGAATCCGCGCGGCAGGTCCGCAGCGGGGCCGAGCAGGTCTCCAACGGGGCGCAGGCGCTCTCTCAGGGGGCGACGGAACAGGCAAGCTCGGTGGAGCAGCTGTCCGCGTCCATGGCTGAGACGGTGGAGCATATCCGGCACAATGCGAACAACGCGCAGAAGGCGCGCGAGAGAAGCAAGGCCGCCGGCGACGAGCTGAGCGTGAGCACCGGTCAGATGCATGAGATGGTCGCGGCCATGAAGCACATCAACGACAAGTCCGCCGAGATATCCAAGATCATCAAGATCATTGACGACATCGCGTTCCAGACGAATATCCTTGCGCTGAACGCGGCGGTGGAGGCCGCGCGCGCCGGCAGCGCGGGCAAGGGCTTTGCGGTCGTTGCGGACGAGGTCCGCAATCTGGCGGGGAAGTCCGCCGAGGCTGCGAAGAACACCTCCCGGCTGATTGAGGAGACGATCCAGGCGGTGGACGCCGGCTCCGGGATCGTGAACCTTACGTCCGAATCGCTGGAGAAGACGGCTGATATCACGGCGGAGGCGGTGTCGCTGATCGACAAGATCGCACGCGAGTCCGCAGAGCAGACCACCGCTATTGATCAGATCAATCTGGGGATCGAGCAGATCTCGTCCGTGATTCAGGTCAACGCCGCGACAGCGGAGCAGAGCGCGGCCGCGAGTCAGGAACTGACGGCACAGGCGATCTCCATGCACGACATGATCGCGAGCTTTCAGCTTAAAGGACGGGAGAGCGGCGCGGTGAAGGAGACGGGGGCTAAGGCAAAGACCTCCGCTGCCGCCGCCGTTACCGGCGCAAAGTACTGAGAGGCCGCGGTCGAACGACTTCATCAATATATGCAGGAGCAGGGAGGAAATGCGTTCGCATTTCCTCCCTGCTGAGATTGTCGATAAAGCGGCAAATTTCCCGCGACGGTAAGGAAGAGTGTGCGCGGGAAACCCAAGAAGGGTGTCCTGCGCTATTAAAATCAACAGTTTTCAGAACCTTGAAAGGGTTCTGAAAACTTGCACGGCATGTCGAAAAATTTTTTTCGACATGCCGCGAGCAGGGAGGAAATGCGAACGCATTTCCTCCCTGCTTTTATGAGGACTTCCGAAAGCCGCTTTCCCTGAAATGCAGCGGCATCGCGGCGCAATTGCGAAAAAAGCGCGGTTTACAGAATACGGGAAACGTGTTATACTAAGCTGTAATTCCAAAGAGAAAACCACTGTGCCGGGGACGGCTCGAAGAGGGGAGGGGAGCGCTAATGAACCGAATATCCGGGGCGCTGCGCGACGCGCTGCGTCAGACGGACGCGGTGCTGCTGTCGCTGTGTACGGCGTCCACGCTGTACGGAATGCTTCTGATCGCCAGTGCGACGTACTTCCGCAATACGCTGAAATATGTTGCGGTGCAGGGATTGGGGCTGCTGATCGGTCTCGCCCTCTATTTTCTGCTGTCGAACATCGACGTTTGCGAGCTGGCAAAGCGCTGGAAG
>CAKTJA010000204.1 GCA_934567115.1 uncultured Oscillospiraceae bacterium | reverse complement strand
ACATCGCGCCGAGCGTCACGCCCTGATACAGCTTCACGCGGTCGCCGATGATCGTCGTCTCGCCGACGACGATGCCCGTTCCGTGGTCGATGAAAAAGTACTCGCCGATGGTCGCGCCGGGGTTGATGTCGATCCCGGTCTGCGAGTGGGCGTACTCCGTCATGATGCGCGGGATCATGGGCACCTGCTCCAGATACAGCTCGTGCGCGATGCGGTAGATGAAAATGGCGAACATGCCGGGATAGGACAGGATCACCTCCTGCCGGCTCGAGGCGGCGGGGTCTCCGTCGAAGTTCGCGGTAAGGTCCTTGAGCAGCATCTCCTGAATATCGGGCAGGCGCTCCATCATCGCGCCGCAGACCTCTGCCGCACGGCGGACGCTGTCCTCCCCCTCCGGCAGCGCCAGCTCGATCTGGCGCAGCAGCTTATCGTAGACATGCCCCATCAGCAGCGCGCTGTACTGCTCCGGAGGGAGCTTGAGAAGGTCGCGGTCGCCAAAATAGGCGGGAAACAGGATCTTCTGAAAGTCACGGATGATCTCGATCACGGCGCTGCGGCTCGGAAGGCGCAGCGCGTCCCCGTACATCAGAATATCGCTTTTCATGTAATTTTCCGCCACACGCGCGGCGGCGGTTCGAATGGCGTCATTTTTATCAAGCTGCATATTCATTCTCCCTGATACATTGGGGTGGACAGATAACGTTCTCCGCCGTCGGGCAGCAGCACGACGACGGTTTTTCCTTCGTTCTCCGGGCAGAGCGCAACCTGCTCCGCCGCCCAGAGCGCCGCACCGCCCGAGATCCCGGCAAGCACGCCCTCGCACGCGGCAAGCTCGCGCCCCGCGGAATAGGCGTCCTCCTCGCGCACGCGGGCGATCTCGTCAACGAGCGAGGTATCCATGTTCTTCGGAATAAAATTCGCGCCGATGCCCATCAGTCCGTGCGGACCCGCTTCGCCGCCCGACAGCAGCGGAGACCCTGCCGGCTCCACCGCGACAAGGCGGACGTCCGGATTTTTCTCCTTCAGGAAGCGGCCTACGCCCGAAAAGGTCCCGCCGGTCCCGACGCCGGCAACGAAGAAGTCCACCTGACCGTCGGTATCGCGCCAGATCTCCGGGCCGGTCGTCCGATAGTGCGCCTCCGGATTGGCGGGATTGTCGAACTGGCTGGGAATAAAGCTCTTCGGCGTGGACGCGGCAAGCTCATCCGCCGCCTTCACCGCACCGGCCATCCCCTCGGCGGCGGGCGTGAGCACAAGCTCCGCCCCGTAAGCGCGCAGCAGCTTGCGCCGCTCGACGCTCATGCTCTCCGGCATCGTAAGGATCACGCGGTAGCCGTGGACCTTCGCCATCGCGGCGAGTCCGATCCCCGTGTTTCCGCTGGTCGGCTCGATGATAACGCTGCCGGGCGTAAGCTTCCCCTCCGCCTCCGCGCGCTCGATCATGTACTTTGCAACGCGGTCCTTGGCGCTGCCTGCGATGCTGCAGCACTCAAGCTTGGCGAGCAGACGCGCATGCAGCGCATGCTTCCGCTCATAGCGGCACAGCTCAAGCAGCGGGGTATTGCCCGCAAGCTCTGCAACGGAATGGTAAATGTTCATGGGAAGCGCTCCTTTCATTGGATGATATCGGCTCCTGCTCCCCCGGCGCGCGGGGATACCGTCCGATGACGAACGCGGGCACGCCCTTCGAGCCGCCCGGGCTGCGGCCGCCGGCTGCCGCAGCCGCGTTTATCCCCGTCAACGGATAGTATAATAATCAGAGCATTATTATATGCCCCGGCGCTCCGCATTGCAAGCGTTGTTTTTTCGCGTCCGAACGCAAAAGCGCCCCGCCGGACGGAAGCATTTTCCGCTTCGCCGACGGGGTGCCGCTGACCGGAAGCGCAAAACGCGCCCGGCGTCTTATACGTACTTCTGCGTCACCGTGTCAAACACACCGCGCGTGGTCAGGCGCAGCGTCGGGATCACCGGCAGCGCCATAAACGAGAGCGTCATAAACGGATCGACGCCGCGGCTCACGCCGAGGGCAAACGCCTTCTCCTTTGCGTTTTCAAGCTTGCGGTTGACCTCGACAAGCGGCTCCTCGCTCATGATGCCCGCGATCTGGAGCTGCACCTCGCCAAGGACCTTGCCGCCGTCAAGCACGACGATGCCGCCGCCCAGCTCGACAACGCGGTTCGCCGCCGCCGCAATATCCTCCTCGTTCGTTCCCACGACGATAATATTGTGGCTGTCGTGCGAGATCGAGGTGGCCACCGCGCCGGACCGCAGTCCGTAGCCCTTTATGTAGCCG
>CAKTJA010000203.1 GCA_934567115.1 uncultured Oscillospiraceae bacterium | reverse complement strand
GAGTACGACGGCCCGATGTTCGACATCTATCATGTCAGCCCGCATGAAACGCGGGACCCGGCTGAGTTTGTCACGGAGGTCTGCTACCCTGTCCGGAAGAAGTAAGGGGCGGCGCGCCGCCCGCGCCGGGGCGGGGAACGAGAGCCTGTAAAAGCTGTGAAAAGCCATGGAGGATCCCAAGCTTGGGGATCCTCCGTGGCTTTTTGCGATAGCTGCGGCGCGGGAGCTTGCGTACCGTCGGCAGACGCTTACGCGGTGGGCGCGGCGTAGCTTACATTCGTCTCGCTCCACTGCACCCAAACGGACGTCCGCGCGCCGCCGTTTGAGATAAAGGAATGGATCTCGCACAGCGACCAGAGCTTTGTCACAGGGTCCTGCTGGCGGATCTTCATGCTGTGCTCCTCCTGAGACTGGCTGTACACCAGACTGTCGAGCACCGTGTCCTTTGATACGGTCGTGTTGTCAAAGTTCTGCACCTCTATCGAGCCTCCGCCGAAGATCGTCGTTCGGCGCATATCCGTCAGGATTGGCACGGCTTCGTCTTTCGGAGAAATGCTTATCTTGACGGAGGTTGACGAAAGGTTCTGATACGTCAGAAGCAGACGGTCAAGCGGGACGGAGAGCGTGCTGCCGGACGCGGAAATATCCGCATGATACTCCTGAAGCGGCGCGATCAGATTGGGCGTCGTTATGTCCTGCGCGGCGGTTTTGAACTGGAGCCGGTAGGCGGTCGGCGTGCTTTCCACGACCGTGATCTCCGGAGTTTCGCCGGTCTCGCCCTTTTCGCCTATCTCGCCTTGGGGGCCTTGCTCGCCGGTGTCACCCTTTTCGCCCTGCTCGCCTTGGGGACTTTGCTCTCCGGTGTCGCCCTTTTCACCCTTTTCGCCTTTCTCGCCTTGCGGACCTTGCTCGCCGGGCTCGCCCTTTTCACCCTTCTCACCTTGGGGACCTTGCTCGCCGGCCGGGCCCTGTTCGCCGACAGGGCTGCGTTCTCCGGTCTCGCCCCGATCGCCCTTCGGACCTGCGGGACCGACGGGGCCGGGGTCGCCCTTCGGACCTGCCGGCCCACGGTCGCCCTTCGGGCCGACGGGACCGGGGTTGCCCTGAATGCCCTGTATGCCCATAAGACCCTGCTCGCCCTTCGGACCTGCGTCGCCGCGAACGCCCTGTGGTCCACGAGGTCCTGTCGGTCCCGCCGCGCCTCTCGGACCGACGGGGCCGGGACAGCCTGCGTCTCCCTTGATCCCGCGCGGTCCCATCGGCCCCCGCTCGCCGCGCGGCCCCTGCTCGCCTCTCGGTCCCTCCGGTCCCATGGGGCCGACCGGACCCTGAACGGCGACATAAGAGCCGCAGTCCGATGATGAGCAGCAGCCGTTTCGCACCGTATAGTTGTTTGCGTTATAACAGTTCATTTGACAGACTCCTTCCTCACACGCCTGATGCCTTTGTATGCCGCAGATTTTTCCCTGACACGGCGGGGGGGAGAGAAACGCCGATTTTTCCGCGGCGTTTCGGACGCGCCCGTATGGAACGCCGCCGCGCCGCACATACTACCTGTATTGAAACGAGGAGGTATCGATATGTCTGAAATGTTTTGCTTTCAATGTCAGCAGACCGCCGGCGGGAGCGGCTGCGTCCGTTCCGGCGTGTGCGGCAAGCAGCCGGCGACCGCCGCGCTTCAGGATGTGCTGGTATGCCGACTGATCCGCCTTGCGGAGGTCTGCGAACGTCAGGGCGGGTGCGACAAGGATACCGCGCGGATTCTGGCGGACGGGCTTTTCACCACGCTGACGAACGTAAACTTTGACAACGCGGCGATCGCTGATTTTACGCGGCGGGTGGAGGACGAGCTGCGCCGAAGAGGGGAGACGGTCGGCGAGGAGGACGCCTCGTGGCTCTGGCGCGGCGAGACGGACGTCGTCTCTCTGCGCTCAACGCTCCTGTTCGGCCTGAAGGGTATGGCGGCGTATGCCCACCACGCCATGAACCTCGGCTATGAGGACGACGAGGTGAGCGCGTGGTTCGGCAAGGGGCTTGCCGCGCTGACGCGGGAGCACAGCATCGAGGAGTGGCTGGCGCTTATCACGGAGTTTGGGCAGGTCAATTTCCGCTGCATGGCGCTGCTTGACCGCGCGAACACCGGCTCCTTCGGCGACCCCGTTCCCACGCGCGTTCATACCGACGTCAAGAAGGGACCGTTCATTGTGGTCTCCGGTCACGATCTGGAGGATCTGCATCAGCTTCTTGAGCAGACGGCAGGGAAGGGGATCAACGTATACACCCATTGCGAGATGCTGCCGGCGCACGGCTATCCGGGGC
>CAKTJA010000202.1 GCA_934567115.1 uncultured Oscillospiraceae bacterium | reverse complement strand
AGCTTATCTTGGATAAAGCCGATGTGGGCCATGGAAAAAACCTCCTGTTTACGGCTGCGCCGCGCTGTGCGGCGGACGGCGGCCCGTCCTGCGTCCGCAGCCGGCGTGCCGGAAGCGCCTCTCATGGAGCGGACGGGGAAGGGGCCCTGCGGTTATTATACCGCCTTTCGCCGGGTTTGTATAGAGAATTTTTCACCGATCCGCCCGTGCGGCATAGACTGGATTGAAAGAAAGCCAATCTTTCATCAGTACTTAAATCAGGAGGTATTCAGATGGCTGAAAAAGTAACGGCAGGCCCGATCTCAAACGCCAACGGCGTGCGCGAAGCGGTCTGTATTCATACGAACAAGATTTTTTCATCCTGCAAGGATAAGGACTGCATCGAGGACCTTACCTTCTATCCCACCGCTGCGGCGCAGAGCATAATCGACGCGTCTCAGAGCATTCGCGGTGGACGCGTGGAGCTTCTGCATGTCAATGTGGATGTGGAGCCGGTGAACTTCAATCGCGGCTTTTTCACCGTGGATATGCGCTTTTTCTATCGTGTGATCCTTCAGGCGGTGAACTGCGGCATGCGCTGCACCGAGGTGGAGGGTCTGGCGACCTTTGACAAGCGCATCATGCTCTTTGGCGGAGAGAGCCGCGCGAAGGTGTTCTCCTCGCTTCCGACCGCAGGGGGACCCGACTGTCCGATCAACCTGACAGCAAATCTTCCGACGGCGGTGGTCGATGTCGTCGATACCAAATAGGAGTCCGGCCAAATACCGTAAATTCTATTTATTCAGTATTTTTCTAAAAATGAGTTGCGGTTTTCTGCTGTATTTTGCAAAAAAACGCTTAACTTAATGACATTGCCAAAAATCCGGATGACTCCTTTACAGGGAAAGCGGCTGGTGGGACGGTTACGGGAGCTCCCTGTGTGCCCATTATTGCCAACGTGTGGGAATGATACTCATAATGACAACCGTATCAGCAATAATTCTGTATGGCGGCTTTATTGTACCGGCGCATGGAAAGGACGCGTCCGCTATGCGGCTGCTTCAAGAAAAGTGGCAGTTTAAGAAATTACCTATACTTTGGAATGATTTACATTTTCACGCAGTTGTGATATACTTTAAAAAAACTTATGAAAAGGGAGGAGTCCCCATTGTCCCGTGGGGACTCCCAGCGGGACGATTCCTCTCGGTTCCGGCAAAGAGCGGGAGCGCCGTAACCGATACTCATAGCTTCCGCACTCGAAAATTATGCCCGCACAATAGGGCTGAACATAATCAAATGCATTTTTTGAAGGAGGTACCACATGAAGAAACGAGTATTGAGCCTGTTCATGGCGTTCGTGCTCTGCCTGAGCCTGCTGCCCGCAGCGGCGATGGCGGACGAAGCGGACGCGGCGGACACGCCCGCTGTGGAGCAGAAGGTGGAACCCGAGGACCCGGCGGCTCCGGAAGACGCGGGAGCGGCGGCGGAACCCGAGGTCCCGGAGGAACCCGAGACCCCCGAAGTCCCGGAGACCCCGGAGGAACCCGAGAACAGCAACGAAACGGACGAAGCGGTGAGCGCCGTTCAGGCGATGATCGACGCACTGCCCGCCGCGGACGCGCTGGAAGGCATGGACAACGATGCGCTTGGCGCGGCCTACATGGACGCGCTGACGGCGTACGAGGCATACGAAGCCCTGACGGTCGAGCAGAAGGCGCAGCTCACCAACGTGAGCCGCATCGAGGAGCTGTTCAACTGGTTCAACAGTCAGGTCGCGCCGCTGGCGGATGAGGTAACAATCAATCCGGATGATGTTGATGCAGATGGTGAAATTATAAAGGATACCAGCTTCTCCAAACAAGGCCCCATCTATACCGGTAGTGACAGCGATGAGACCTTTGATGCCGGAACGTGCTACGTGGTTCAAGGCAAAGTAACCATCGACGGGGATTTGACGATAGACGGTTCTGGCACGACTGAAGGTGGCCTGTTTCTCTGCAAGGGCGCGGAACTG
Source organism: uncultured Oscillospiraceae bacterium (assembly GCA_934567115.1). Taxonomy (GTDB): domain Bacteria; phylum Bacillota; class Clostridia; order Oscillospirales; family Oscillospiraceae; genus Hominicoprocola. The sequence goes on along the minus strand of CAKTJA010000202.1, from coordinate 340 downwards.
ACGGTTACGGGTGCTTTGATACACAAAGGCGGCAATGGGTTTTATATTTACGGACAATCGAACAATGGCGCCAGCGCCGGGAAGCTGATTATCAAAAATTCCAAGAACGACGGCGCAGCGATTCGGTCTACAAGTAAATCTGCACCAAGACTGGGTATCAACAGCGGCGAGGTAACGATCATCAGCAGCTCCAACAAACTTGTCGACAATGTTGGGCTGTACAGCACAAGCCCGGTACACAAGGGCACGCTTGACGGCAACGTGGTACCCCCCACGAAGTGGGGCAGCTCTTCGCTGGATGGAGGGACGCTCGTCATTGAGTACTGCGAGCACGAGAATG
>CAKTJA010000201.1 GCA_934567115.1 uncultured Oscillospiraceae bacterium | reverse complement strand
TGAAATATTCCAGCACTCCGCCGACGCTCCGCTCCAGCGAGGTGAACACGCGGCTGAGCACGCTGTTCCCCCGCTTCGCGCAAAGCTCGACGCTGTCCGGCGCGGAAAGGTCGATGTAGTTGATCTGGGAGGAGCTGGGCTTGTACATGCCGGCGGCGGCCGCCGCCTGACGGATCGCGGAAAGATCGAAGGTCCGCTCATACTGCGTGAGCAGCGAGACGTGCTCGCTCTCAAGCGACTTGAGCTCCTTCTGCATGCTCACCACATCCGAGGAAATGCTCGTCAGCTGCGCATAGCTCATCAGCACGACCGTGACCATCGCGGCCAGCGCGGCAAAGCCGAGCAGCAGCACGCCGGAGACCCGCTGCCGTTCGCGCACGCGGGGGCGCGCCGCGGTCTTCGCCTGACGCTGCGGCGCACGGACAGGCTCCGGTCTGCGGACAGGCTCCTCCTGCCGGGGACGGGGCGCGCGGCGCTCGGCATGGCGCTCCGCATAATTGAGGTCGTAGGCAAGATTGCCGACGACGCGGCCGCCTCCGTATCTGTATTTCGTTTTTCCGGAACCCGTACGCGCCATGGCGTTCTCCCCTCCATGCGGCTTTCAGCCGCTCAACATTTTTCCGCCACGCGCAGCTTCGCGCTGCGTGCGCGCGGATTCTCCGCAAGCTCCTCCGCACCGGAAACGATGGGCTTCCGGCTGACCGGCTTCATCCTCGGCTTCCGTCCGCAGACGCACACCGGGAACTCCGGAGGACAGACGCAGCCGCGGAAAAGCTCCTGCAGCTCCCGCTTAACGATGCGGTCCTCCAGCGAATGAAACGTAATGACTGCCAGCCGTCCTCCCGGCCGGAGATTTTCCTCCGCCGCGCGAAGCATGGGCGGAAGCTCGCCAAGCTCGTCGTTCACGGCGATGCGAAGCGCCTGAAAGCTCCTCTTGGCGGGATGCTGCTTTTCGCGCAGCGCCGACGCCGGCATCGCACTGCGGATCAGCTCCGCAAGCTCCAGCGTCGTTTCGATCGGCCGCTCCTCTCTGCGGCGGCAGATCGCCCTTGCAATGGCGGGGGCGTAGCGCTCCTCGCCGTACTCGTACAAAATGCGCCTGAGCTCGTCCCCGCTCGCGGTATTGACAAGCTCGCGCGCGGTAAGACCCCCGCTTGCGTCCATGCGCATGTCCAGCGGCGCGTCCTGCTTATAGGAGAAGCCGCGCCGCGCGTCGTCAAGCTGCGGCGAGGATACGCCGAGGTCGAACAGCATGCCGTCCACGCCGCGTATGTTGAGGGAACGCAGCACCGCGTCCAGCTCGCTGAACCTTGAGTGTACCAGCGTCACCCGGTCCATGTAATCCGCCAGACGGCGCGACGCGGCCTCCAGAGCCGTCTCGTCGCGGTCGAGCGCAATCAGCCGTCCCCCAGCCGTCAGGCGGCGGACAATCTCCAGCGAGTGACCCGCGCAGCCGAGCGTCCCGTCGAGGTATATCCCGTCCGGCCGGATCGCGAGCGCGTCGATGCACTCGCGCAGCAGCACAGGCTTGTGCCCGTAATTTTCCTCCATATCAGAACCCCAGCTCCTCCATGACGGCGGCAATGTTCTCGGGATTCAGCTCCTCCGCCTCCAGAGCCGCCCAGCGCTCCGCGTTCCAGATCTCGGCGCGGTTGGACACGCCGATGATCACAACGTCCTTATCCAGTCCCGCGTAAGCGCGAAGCTTCTGCGGCAGAAGGATGCGCCCCTGACTGTCCGGCTCGCACTTGGCGGCGTTGGCAAAAAGCGGGCGCATGGCCTTGGTCTTCGTGTAGGGCAGGCTCTCGAACTTTTCCGTGAAGCGCGCCCAGCTCGCGTCGGAGTAAACGCTCAGGCAGGAGTCCATGCCCATGGTCACATAAAAGGTCTCGCCCAGCTCCTCGCGGAGCTTCGCGGGAATGAACACTCTGCCCTTGGCGTCGATGCTGTGCTGATACTGCCCGGTCAAAAGCGTCCCCTCCCCCGGCAAGAGCCTGTACATGATGTGAAGAGGGTAAAGCCGCAGCGTCCTCTTTTTTCGGGGAAGCCGCGCCGCTCCACTCTCCTTCACTTATGGGGAATCAGCGCCACTTTCATACACACGGCACCACTTTCCACCACTTCATGCTTTGAGTATACGCAAAGCGCGGAAAAATTGCAAGAGTAAATTTTCATGGTTTTCCGACCGTTTTCCAATTTTTTCGCGCCGGTTTGACAGGCTGTCACAGGGTTTGGCGAAAAAAATAAAACAATCGTTTTATCTTTAAAATGTAAAAAAAGAACGCGTCACAAGATGTTGTGACGCGTCCCGGTATTTCACCGCAAATAGTGTCATTT
>CAKTJA010000200.1 GCA_934567115.1 uncultured Oscillospiraceae bacterium | reverse complement strand
GCTCCACGCTGTATGCGACCTCCGACAGCCGTTCCCGCATTCTTTCATCAAATTCGACGACCTCATCGTCGGAAAAGGAGTCCTGAAGGCTTTCGAGCGGCACCTCATGGCGCACCTGCTCGAATTTTGCAAGCGCCGCTCCGCCGACGCGCTGCGTGGGAGAATCCGGGGTGATCTCCTCCGGATGCTCCTTCTCCAGCTCCGCCAGTTCGCGCTGGAGCAGATCGTACTCACGGTCGTCGATCGTCGGCTCGTCAAGCACGTAATAGCGATAGGCATGCGCATTGAGCGTATCGCGCAGCTCCTTCATTCGTTCCCTGTAGGACATGTGTACCTCCCTGTTTTCGCCGTCATCCGGCATTGTTCATGATAAAATCCTCCGCAGTCGTTTCTGCGTCCTCCGTTGAATTGAAATATGTGTAGTTATCCGGGACAGAGCCGACAATGACCGTCTCGGCAACGGAATAGCGGTTCGTGACTCTGGTCATGGTGGAAAAGCCCGGCAGAAGCACGCTGACGTAAACGTCTACGACCAGCTGGATCTCGTGGCGCGTCTGGTTGATCCCCGTTGAGGAAAAATCGTTCTCAAAATGCGCGGCGGACGAGCCGACCGACTGCATGCGGATGCGGATCGCCGGTCCGCGCCCCGCAAGCAGCGGAGAACCGGTCAGGCTTCCGACCGGAATGGACAGCTCGCGCGTCGAAACCTCGGAGAGCTTTTGGAGAACGTCGGAAAGCACCGCGGATTGCAGCCGGTTGAACTCCGCCATGTTGCTCTTCACCGCCGTGATCCGCCCCTCGTTGTCTTTCTCAAAGGAGATCAGCCGGTCGTAGTCCACACCGGAGCTGTACAGCATCTCGTTCACCGACGCGTTCACCACGCGCGTGACCGCGTTGGAGACGCGCGCCGTCGCAAGGCTGGTCAGGATCGGACGCAGCTCTCCCATGGCGACGATCGCAAGCGCGATTACCGCCCCGCAGCAGGCAAGGAGCAGCAGCAAGCGCCGCTCTCTGCGCAGCAGACCTCGACGCATATACCGGCGCATCGCCGCACCTCCCTTCGCAGGGAGCATATGCGCCCACAGCTTTTCCCTATTCGGTCAGTGCGTTGACCAGCTCCTTATAGGCTCTTCCGCGTTCCATAAAATTGGCGAATTGGTCAAACGCGGCGCAGGCGGGAGAAAGCGTCACAACGTCTCCGCGTCCCGCGCGGCAGTATGCGGCGTTCACCGCCTCCCGCAGCGTCCCGCAGCGCACGATCTCCGGACGGTCCGCCGCCGCGCGGTAGGCTTCGCTCTCCACAACGGCGCGCTCAATCGCGTCGGCGGTCGCTCCGCAGAGGATCAGCGTCTTAACATGCTCCACTATTTCAGGTGCAAGCGGTGCAAAGGGAATGTGCTTGTCATACCCTCCCGCGATCAGAATCACTTTATTCTCAAACGCATGCAGTCCCGCGATGGTACGCGTCGGACTGGACGCGATGGAATCGTTATAGTATTTTGCACCGTGCAGCTCTCTGACGAACTCAATGCGGTGCTCCACCCCTGCGAAGGTGCGCGCGGTGCGGCATATCGCCTCCGCGCCGACAAGACCGTCCACAGCCAGAAGGGCCGCCATATAATTTTCCACGTTATGCCATCCGGGAAGACGAATATCCGCGAGCGAGAGCACCTTTCGCTCCCCCGCCCCGCCGCGCAGCCAAACGGCGTTCTCCCGCACAAAGGCTCCGTCCTCGACCTCCGTACGGCGGGAAAACAGTCGGGCGCGGCCCACTGCCTTACCGCTCATCGCCGACGTAAGCGCGTTGTCCGCGTTAAAGACCGCCGTGTCCTCCCTCTTCTGATGCAGAAAAATGTTTTCCTTTGAAGCGGTATATTCCGCCATGTCCCGGTGTACGTCGAGATGGTTCGGCGCAAGATTGGTCCGCACAGCAGTCTGCGGCGAATACGGCATATCCATCAGCTGAAAGGACGAAAGCTCCAGCACGGCAAGATCGTCCGCCGTCATCTCTTCAACGTCCGCAAGCAGGGGCCGCCCGATATTTCCCCCGAGCCTGACCCGCCGCCCCTCCTCACGCAGAAGCTCTGCGGCGATGCTCGCGGTGGTCGTTTTTCCGTCGCTCCCCGTCACGCCGATGATCGGGCACGGACATACGGAAAAAAACACCTCCATCTCGCTGGTGACGACGCTGCCGCGCGACCTCGCCGCCAGCAGCGCCGGAACGTCGGGACGCATGCCGGGCGTACGGAAAATGACATCCGCGTCAAGCCGGTCGAGATACCCCTCTCCAAGATGCAGCTCCGCGCCAAGCGCCTCGTAATACGCCGCATCCGCGCCA
>CAKTJA010000199.1 GCA_934567115.1 uncultured Oscillospiraceae bacterium | reverse complement strand
ACCGCAAAACGGTAGACGCCGCAAGGCTTTTTCGCCATTCAAAACCTGACATTCCGCGGAAAGGAAGCGGAAACGGAATTTTTTGCCAACGGGTGAAGTGCGCCCATCTGAACACGATTACAATTTCTAAGGAGATTTTTGGATATGTCTGCCATTCAAAATAGAGGCATCTTTCTCACCCTCGTCGCACAGCTTGACAGGCTGGCGCGGCATAACCGGCAAGGCAGCTTTCGTACCAAGGAGCGTTACTACGAAGCGTGCAAACGGTTTTGCGCCTACCTCGCCGCAGAATACCATCTGCAAAAGCTGGAGAACATCAGCGGCAAGCATCTGGTAAGCTATGTGCTGTACCTACAGGATACTGGCAAGTCTACCAGTACTGTAAAAACCGACCTCGCCGCCATTCGTTTCTTCCACGATAAGATGTCCCGTCCAAAGTACACGCTGCCAACGAACAGCGAGTTAGGCGTCGAGCTGGAGCGCCGCCGGTTTGGACAGCTCGACCGGACATGGAGTGGGCCGGAGTTCAATCGTCTGCTCGGCAAGGCGATGGCCGAAAACCGTGATGACTTCATTCTTGCCCTCTACCTTGGGCGCCATGCAGGATTTCGTATCCACGAGTGTTTCCGTATGGACACCGCAGCGGCGGAGCAGGCGCTGCGCGAAAACGCCCTCACCGTGAAGGGCAAGGGCGGCAAGGTGCGCACCGTCCCCATCGAGGACGAGCGTATCCTAATGATGCTCCGTAAGCTGCTGGTCCAAACCCAGCGCGGCCACAAGCTGCTGGTGCCGGATGGTATGCCTACCGACCGCGCCATCAACGCCTTGGAGCTGTTCATCTACCGCTATCGGAATGAGGTCAGCGACGAGGGTTCCGACCGCCGTTTGACCTTCCACGGACTTCGGCACACCTATGCAGCGGAGAAGTACACAAGGCTGACGGAGGACGGCTTGAGCGCCATTGACGCGCACTATGCAGTCTCCCGTCTGTTGGGCCACGAGCGTGCCGACGTAACGAACATTTACCTTGCGTCGGTCAGAAAGCGGGGCCGCGATGGAGAATAAGTACCGCTCCCTTGATGACCTCCCCGTGACGCTGCGTGTGGAGGAGCTGATGCCGATCCTCGGCATCGGGCGCAACACAGCCTATGAGCTGGTCCGCAGCGGCAGGCTCCGCAGCATCCGCGTCGGCCGACAGGTGCGTATCCCCAAGAACGCGCTGATCGAGTTCCTAAACGAAAACCGTAATTAAACAGTAGTGCGGGCTCAGCACCGCAAGACCGCTGAGCCCGCACTGTATCCTTTTTCCAACAACCGGTTATACCGCATTCTCATTCCAACAGGGATTGAAATGTCATCCCTGCTATGCTATCATGCTCACCGTAGAGACACAAGCGGACACTCCGCTCTCAGCCATCAAAGGAGGTCTATACGGCTTTGAGCAGACTATAAACTACAAGGAGTGTCATATTATGAAGATCCGTCAAAAGGGCAGGCAGTATGAAATTTCGTACCGCTGCCCCAATTACTCAAAACCTATTTATGAGCGTTTTCCCTCTTACGAAGCGGCCAAGCTTCGCGCCGCGCAAATCGAATATGAAAAGTCCATCGGTCAGCTCCGTCCTCCTAAGGTCACACCCTCCGCGCGAAATAAACCCTCGGTAAAGGATTTTCTGACAATAGGTGAGCTAATGGACGAATACGTTCAGCTCTACGGTCTCAACCACTGGGGCGATTCCTATCTCTCCTGCAGCCGTCACCGTATCGACGACTACATCAAGCCCTATCTCGGCAATGTGCTTGTGCAGGACCTCACCACACATGATTTGGATTTATATTATGACAGTCTCCGCGATAAGCCCGCTGTCGTTCTGAAGGGGCATAAAAGCGTCGGGAAAACCGTTTCTCCGCAGGTCATCGAGAAGGTCCATGCCCTGCTCCGCAGCGCCCTTAACCAAGCAGTCACATGGGGCTACATCAAGCAAAATCCCGCGCTGAACGCCACCCTGCCGCAGTACGAAAAAACTTCACGCTCGGTATGGACCTTCAGCGAGGCCCAAAATGCTGTCGAGCTATGCGACGATCCCATTCTGCGCCTTGCTATGTTACTGGCTATCGGCTGCTCCATGCGTATCGGTGAAATTCTCGGCTTGGTGTGGGAAAATGTCCACAATAGCGAGGATGCTATTCAGAACGGAACTGCCTGCATTGTCATTGACCGTGAGTTGAAGCGCTGCGATAAGAAAAGTCTTGATGATCTGGAGACGCGCGGACGCTCAAAGGTGCGCTTCATCTTCCCCGAAATCAAGCAGAAGCGACCCTGCACAACAGTCCTTGTGTTAAAGTCTC
>CAKTJA010000198.1 GCA_934567115.1 uncultured Oscillospiraceae bacterium | reverse complement strand
GCTGAAGGTCACGAGCGAAAATCTTTATGTGCTGTCGGAGACCTGCTTGGGCGACGTGCTGGAATGCGTCAACGAGGAGCGGCCCGACATCCTGATCGCGGACTCGATCCAGACGCTTTATAACGACGAGCTCGATTCGCCCGCCGGCAGCGTCGGGCAGGTTAAGGACTGCACCATGGCGCTGATGCAGCTGGCGAAAGGGCAGGGGATCACCGTCTTTGTGATCGGCCATGTCAACAAGGAAGGCTCCATCGCCGGGCCGAAGGTGCTGGAGCATATGGTGGACTGCGTTCTGTATTTTGAAGGGGACCGGCACATGTCCTACCGCATTCTGCGGGCCGCAAAGAACCGTTTCGGCGCAACGAATGAGATCGGCGTTTTCGAAATGGAAAACGACGGTCTCATCGAGGTCGAAAACCCGTCGGAGCTTCTGCTCTCAGGCCGTCCGGACGCCGCGCCGGGCACCTGCGTGACCTGTGTGATGGAGGGCGCAAGGCCCGTGCTGGCAGAGATTCAGGCGCTGCTTGCGACCTCGGCCTATCCGACGCCGCGCCGAACCAGCAACGGCTTCGATTACAACAGGGCGGCGATGCTGCTGGCGGTGCTGGAAAAGCGCGGACAGCTCAAGGTGTCGCAGTGCGACGCATACCTCAACATCATCGGCGGGCTTACGCTTGACGAGCCGGCGGCCGACCTTGCCGCGGTTCTTGCGCTTGCGTCAAGCTATCTTGATAAGCCCATCGGCTCGCGGGTCGCCGCCATCGGCGAGGTAGGTCTGACCGGTGAGCTTCGAAGCGTCAGCAGCCTTTCTCAGCGGCTCGGCGAGGTCGGCAGGCTCGGGTTTCAGGAGTGTATTATTCCAAAGCAGCATGGGTCCCGTCTCAGCCGACCGGAGGGTCTGAAGCTTGTGGAGGTTGAGAATATCGGTGAAGCGCTGCGTGCGCTTGCTCGGGCCTGACGCCGCAGGAGCCGACGGAACGCGGAATATAATGAATGCATGCGTTGCTTCGGCAGGACGGCATTCCGTATGCGGTCGAGTATTTGAAGCCGCAGCGTCCGTTGGTTTGGAACAGACAGCCGGCATGGCAGATCAGTTCGCTCATTTCATCAAATCCTTTCCGCGCTTTTGGCTGCATTTAGTTTGCGCCGACACGCGGAAAAATAATCGCCGGTGAAAATGTTTTTCACGCTCCGCGCACCTGACGGTCGAAAGCGTCGATTTGAAAAAAGGTCGTCAGCGTGTTGCCAGCGTTTTTGGATATTGCCGCGCAGCGGCTGTAAAGCAAAAACATTGCAGAAAGGAGAAAAGGGGGACGCAAAGAGCGGCTTGCGGAGGTACATGTGCAATTGAACAAAATAAAAATTTTGTTCAATCCGGAGGAGGGGGATTGCGTCCAAACGGGACAAACTCCGTTCATTCTCCGTCCAAAGCCTGTCGGCGCGGCTTTACCGCGCACGCTCCGCGACCCCTTATGTATACAGGCGCCAATGAACGATTATCACACGGAAGCTCCGCCGATCCTTCGTGATTTTCTTTCGTATCACGAAACGATCAAGGCGCACTCGCAAAAAACCGTTGACGAATACTTTCTGGATCTTCGCAATTTCTTTCGTTATCTCAAGCAGACCCGTGAGCCGCAGCTGCGTGAGCTGAAGCTTAACGAGATTACCATTGACGACGTTGGACCGGAGCTTGTCGCTTCCGTCACGCTTTCGGATGTTTATGGGTATATGACGTTTCTCAGCCGGGACCGGGCGCTGCATCAGAACAGCCGCAGCTCCGGGTACGGGCTGAACGCAACCTCGAGAGCCAGAAAAATTGCAACAATTCGGTCTTTCTATAATTATTTGACGAATAAGGCTCATCTAATTAAGGAAAATCCGGTTAAGGACCTTGATTCCCCCAAGCTGAAAAAAACGCTGCCGAAGTACCTGACGCTCGACGAGAGCGTACAGCTTCTGAGCAGCGTGGACGGTCAGAACCGTGAACGCGATTACTGCATCCTTACCATTTTCCTGAACTGCGGGCTTCGGATCTCCGAGCTTTGCGCGCTGAACACAACGGACATTCAGGACGATGCGCTGCGTGTACTCGGCAAAGGAAACAAGGTCCGCATCGTTTACCTCAACGACGCCTGCAAGGCCGCGCTTGAGGCGTATTTGCAGGTGCGCCGCCCGATCGGCGGACGCGATTCGCACGCGCTTTTTCTCTCCTCGCGGAATGAGCGGATCAGTCGTTCAACCGTGCATGCGCTGGTCAAAAAGCACCTGAGCGTTGCCGGTCTGGACTCCGCGCAGTTCTCGTCCCACAAGCTGCGCCATCCGGCGGCGACCCTGATGCTGCAAAACGGCGTGGACGTCA
>CAKTJA010000197.1 GCA_934567115.1 uncultured Oscillospiraceae bacterium | reverse complement strand
ATCGTCTCCTCCGTCATCGACAACATCGGCAAGGGCGCCGCCGGCCAGGCCATTCAGAACATGAACCTCATCATGGGAATCCCTGAGACCACCGGCCTCATGATGCCTCCTATGTATCCGTAAAAGCGGCGGAAGAGGCAAATCAGAAAACAGAAAAAGAAGAGCTATGAACGATATCAAGGAATACATAAACAAACACTGGGATGCGATCCGGAGGCATCGCATCTGGCTGCACCTGCATCCGGAAGCAAGCGGCAAGGAGAAAATGACCCCGGCCTACATCGCAAAGGTCCTGCGCGAGATGGGTCTTGAGCCGCAGGAAAATGTCGGCGGAAACGGCGTCGTCGCGGTGATCGAGGGCAAGGGTGAGGGCAAATGCGTCGGACTGCGCGCGGATTTCGACGCGCTCGAGGTTGCGGAAGTCTCTGATTTCCCGTATCCCTCGCACATCCCCGGCATGATGCACGCCTGCGGCCACGACGCGCACACGGCTATGCTGCTGGGCGCGGCCTATGTGCTTAACGACCTGCGCGACACGTTCTCCGGCAAGGTGAAGCTCATCTTCCAGCCGTCGGAGGAAAACGTGGCGGACAGCGGCGCTCGGCGCATGATCCAGGATGGGTGTCTGGAGAATCCGCATGTGGACGCCATCTTCGGCCAGCACGTCTGGCCGGAGTTTCCAGTGGGCAAGGTTGCAGTGCGCAACGGGATCATGATGGCAGCGTCCGATCAAATCCGAATCAAGATCTACGGCAAGAAGAGCCACGCCTCCAAGCCAGAGAGCGGCATTGACGCGATCGTGATCGCCTCGTATGTTGTCACGGCACTGCAGACTGTTGTGGCGCGCAGCGTGGCTCCGCTGGACAGCTCGGTCGTCACCATCGGCAAGATTGACGGCGGCAGCCGCTACAATGTGCTGGCGGACGAGGTCGACATGCTGGGAACCTGCCGAAACCTTGACCACGTCACGCGCGAGGAGATGCCACGCCACATTGAAAGCATCCTCAAGGGCATTGTGGATGGCATGGGCGGCACCTACGACTTTGAATTTGTCAAGGGCTACTCGCCGACTGTCAACGACCCGAAGATGTTTGATATCGTGTGTCAGGCCGTGACGGAGGAGTTCGGAAAGGACAGTCTGGTCATTCCCGAGCACCCCGCGCTGACCGGTGAGGACTTCTCGTTCTATGGGGAAAAGGTGCCGTCCGCATTCTTCTGGCTGGGCTGCAGCAATCCCAACAAGCCGACCTATCCGCTCCACCATGGGGCGTTCTACCCTGAGTGGGAGGCGCTTCCAGTCGGCATCGAGACGATGGTCACAGCGGCGCGCGATTTCCTCAACAGCGCGGCCAAAAGCGACGAAACCGACGTACCGGTCGTGGAACCGATGAAGCAGACGCGCTCTGCATAAAAGAAAAAGAACAGAATAAGGGGGAACTTGCCGTGAAAGAACATCTGAAAGACTATGGCATCCACCATGTTTGCTTTGTGACGCGGGACATGGAAAAATCCAAGAAACGCATTGAGCAGCTCTTTGGCGTCAATCAGTGGCTCAGCTACATCTATCACCCTGATCAGGCCCGGGTCAATGGGGAAGAGGTCGATGACTTTCAGCTCCGGTTGAGCATGGGCGAGGTAAAGGACGAGACCTGCAAAATCGAGGTCATTGAGCCCATTACGCAAAAAGGTCCCCACGCGGAATTTTTGAAAGACCATGACTGCGGTCTGCACCACATCTGCTTTCAGGTGGATGACTACGACCGCTGGCTGGAGCATTTCTGGACCGCGGGCGCGGAGATCGTCTACGAATCAGTGACGGAGGATCAAAACATCGGCTACCGCCGTTGCTTCTACGCCAAGGACGATGTGCTCGCGTGCTACTACGAAATCTTGGAGAAGCCCTATTTCCGCAAGTAAATCAACGTTTTCCTTTCTTCACTCTCCCCTCGGGCGTGCGGTCATTTCCGCTGCCCGAGGGGAGATTTATGTGCATTGAGGGAAAAGGTAGCGTCAAAGCTGAGGGCGGTTGGACAAACATGGGACAATATGACGAACTGCCGCTGATGCTTTCCGTTGCAGAAGTTGCTGCTGTGCTCGGCATCTCTCGTGCCGGTGCTTATGAGCTGGCACGAAGCAACAGCTTCCCCGCGCTCAAAATTGGCAGCCGGATCGTTGTTCCGAAGGACAAGTTCCTCGCATGGATCGACGCAAACAGCGGTTCCAAAAACGCACCGCTGTAAACCTGCTAAAAAGTCAAGCCCTAATTAAAAAAAGTTATCGGCAGGAAAAGAGCATAGCAAAACAGAGACGGCAAAGCGGATCGCCTGGCCGCCTCAAATAAAGTATTGGAGATCTCAGCTCATTCTATTG
>CAKTJA010000196.1 GCA_934567115.1 uncultured Oscillospiraceae bacterium | reverse complement strand
GTATTTTCCTTCCGCCAGCAGCAGTTTTGCCCGTTCCATTTCCCGATCCATGAGATTCTCCTTCACCTTATTTAATAAGCGCTCCCGCCGTGCGGAAAACCGTCCGTTCCCCGCATCAGCCGCCGCGCGTCCGATTTTTCCGGTCGATGGTATCATACCCGCTTGCGGAGCCGAAGTCAAGGCCTCCGCTCCCCGCGCTTTTCTCCCGCATGCAGAAAGCGCTTCTCACTCCTCTTGCGGCTTTCCGGATTTATTTCCGTTGATTTGCACATATTACGGATAATGTTTCATCTCAGCGTTGTTTATATGAATAAATATTATTTTTCGTCTTGACTTTCGCTGTTTTGCGTGTATAATCACTCACATCCGTTAAATATTTTTCCAACAAGGAGAATCGACATGAACAAGAACAGCATCAAAAAAATCGTTTTGGCCTACTCGGGCGGACTGGACACCTCCGTTATCATTCCGTGGCTGAAAGAGAACTACAACGCCCCCGAGATCGTTGCCGTCGCCGCCGACGTCGGGCAGGGCGACGAGCTTGACGGCCTTGAGGAAAAGGCGCTCAAGACCGGCGCAAGCAAGCTGATCGTCGCCGACCTCACCGACGAGATGTGCGACGAGGTCATCGTGCCGTCCATCATGATGGGCGCGAAATACGAAAAGTACCTGCTCGGCACTGCCTTCGCGCGTCCGGTCATCGGCAAAAAGCTTGCGGAGATCGCTCTGGCCGAGGGCGCGGACGCGATCGCCCACGGCTGCACCGGCAAGGGGAACGATCAGGTCCGGTTCGAGCTTGCCATAAAGCGCTTCGCACCGGATATGCCCATCATCGCGCCGTGGCGCGAGTGGTCGATCAAGTCCCGTGACGAAGAGATCGACTACGCCGAGGCCCACAACGTGCCCCTGAAGATCTCCCGCGAGACCAACTATTCCAAGGACAAGAACCTCTGGCACCTGAGCCACGAGGGCCTTGATCTGGAGGACCCGTCCAGCGAACCGGATCTGGACAAGCCCGGCTTCCTTGAGATGAGCGTTTCGCCCTATCAGGCGCCCGACGCTCCCACCGCAGTTTCCGTCGAATTTGAGGCGGGCGTTCCCGTCGCGGTCAACGGCGAGAAAATGAAGGTCTCCGACATCATCCGCAAGCTCAACAAGCTCGGCGGCGAGAACGGCATCGGCATTCTCGACATTGTTGAGAACCGTCTGATCGGCATGAAGGACCACGGCATCTACGAAACGCCGGGCGGCACGATCCTCTACCATGCGCACGAGCAGCTGGAGATGCTGACGCTTGATAAGGAGACGGCGCACATGAAGGCCAAGCTCGCCGTCGATTACGCCGACCTTCTCTATAACGGAAAGTGGTACACTCCTCTTCAGGAGTCGCTGACCGCGTTCGCTAAAAAGGCAAACGAGCACTGCACGGGCGTTGTGAAGCTCAAGCTCTATAAGGGCAATCTGATCAACGCCGGCATCGTCTCCCCCTATTCGCAGTACTCCGAGGAGCTTGTCACCTTTGGGGAAAGCGACTTCGATCAGGCCGCGTCCGCCGGCTTCATCAAGATCTGGGGGCTTCCCACCCGGGTGCAGGCGCTGCTGGGGCAGGGACTTCTGAACGGCTGAGGATAAGGGACATGGAAAAAATGTGGGCCGGACGGTCCGAGAAAGAAACGGCGGAGATCGCGGACGCTTTCAACTCGTCCATCCGATTCGACAGCCGCATGTTCCGGGAGGACATTGCCGGCTCCATGGCGCACGCCGCCATGCTTGCGCACTGCGGCATTATCACGCATGACGAAGCCGAGCAGCTTCAAGACGCGCTGAGCGGTATCCTCGCCGAGCTGGAGTCCGGCGCGCTCCGCATTGATCCCCGCGCCGAGGATATCCATATGTTCATCGAGCAGACGCTCACCGACCGGCTGGGCGCCGTGGGCAAAAAGCTTCACACAGCCCGCTCCCGCAACGACCAGACGGCGCTTGACCTCCGGCTGTATCTCAGCCGCGAGATCCGCAGCATCCAGACGCTGACGGTCTCGCTGCTCAAAACGATCGCCCAGCTCGCCGAAACGCACAAGGCGGTCATTCTCCCCGGATACACCCACCTCCAGCGGGCGCAGCCCATCACCTTCGGACACCACCTGATGGCCTATGCGATGATGCTTCAGCGCGACTTCGGTCGTCTGGAGGAGACGCTTGCGCACACGCTCGTTTCTCCGATCGGCTGCTGCGCGCTTGCCGGCACCACCTATCCGACCGACCGGGAGTGGGAGGCCCATCGGCTGGGCTTTCCCGCCGTCGCGCTCAACAGTCTCGACGGGGTATCGGACCGCGATTTCTGCATCGACTTTCTCTCGGCCTGCTCGATTTTGATGATGCACCTCTCG
>CAKTJA010000195.1 GCA_934567115.1 uncultured Oscillospiraceae bacterium | reverse complement strand
AGGTAGCGGCGCTTTTCGCCGACCAGACGGAGATACATATTGAAGCTGTCGAGCACATCCGCGCCGGCGATCTCAAAGTCCGTTCCCGCGTATTCCAGATAGCTCGGCCCGATCGTGACGTGCAGCTTGCCCTTGATGATCTTCAGATAGTCGCCCACCGCGGAGATCTTGAGCCGAATGGGCGGGATGGCGATAAAGTCGCCGTTGATGGTATCGGCCAGTCCGTAGAACCCGCCGCCTCCTCCGCGAAGGTACGCCGTGGGCACGGGCGGGGCGATGGGAATGCCCGGCTGCGCCGCCAGCAGAAAGTACAGGTCATCCGGCGCAAGCCGCCCGTTGTTCAGCCGTTTGAGCGTCAGCTCCGCCTCGGTCTCGAACAGGTCGAAGGCGTTGAGCGACAGCGAAAATTCGTATACCTCGTCGCCCTCAAAGGTGTTGATGTTTGCCTCGATTTCGGCAAGGTCCAGCCCCAGCAGCGAGCCGGTGTCGATCTGTCCGCTCGCCTCGACGCCCTTCTGCACAAAGCTGATCGTGCCGTCGGCGTTCTCCTCCGAGCCGTAGCCCAGCGCGTTCAGCGTGATGAGCGCCTCATTGGCGCAGTTGAAAATGAGGTCCAGCCCCATCTCGCCTGAGAGGATCAGGTCCCCGTTCGGCTTGAGCCTCGCGGTGTCGATCCTGCTGCTGACCTGAGGGATGTCGATGAATACGAGCACAGAGTTCTCCTCCGGCTTCATCGAAAGCGTCAGGCAGTCGTCCTCCACCGCCAGTCCCGCCGGGTCCATCGTGCTTTTTTCCACGCTGAAAAGCTTGAAGCGCGGCGTATCATACTGCACCATCGACGTCGTGTCGAAGCCGGTGAGCAGTCCGTTTCCGTCCACCCGGACGCGGAAGTGCTGATCCTCGCCCGTCCAGGAGGCGGTGATGGTGGGGGTCAGCGCGACCTTCCCATCGGTAAATTCATAGTATTTTCCGTTCGCGTCGGACTTCGCCTCGAAGTTCCCGCGCAGCGTGTAGAGCGGTTCGCCGTACTGCTTTATCAGAACGGCGGCGCGCGCCGTATCCGTGATGGGCGCGACGGCGATTCCGCTGCCCGACTGATAAAGTCCAAGCTTGTCGGCGTCCTGCGGGATGGTGACCGCGTCCGGCGCGGTGAACTTGGGATCATCGACCACATCCTCATTTTTGCCGTACACATCGCGGAAGCCCCAGACATGCATCGTGCTGTAAAAATAGCCGTTCGTGTCCGGGCCGGGACCGAGCTTATGTGTGCTGCCCTCGGTGCTCAGGCAGTCCGCCGCAGCGTCGTAGCTCGCGTATTTTGTAGGCTGAACATCGTTGCGGACGCGGATAACGTCGTTATCCGCCAGCACGAACGGGCTGTCCACGCCATAGCTGTCGGAGTAAATTTCAGAAATTTGACCCTTGCCGAAGCGGCCGGAAAGCTCGGTGCGGCCAAGGCCCGCCGTGATGTCGGTGCTCTTGGCGGTAACGACGGTCGAGCCGTCCGATCCCGTCGTCTCATAGGTGCGGCTGAGCTTGATGTGCGCGGCGCGCTCCGCTCTGGCGTGTCCCATGCGGGAAAAGCCGTGGTAATCCTGATAATAGCGGAAGATAAAATCACGGATGCCGTCGATCGCCGCGCCGCCCGGCCCCCACCATGCGTGGGAGACCACCGCGTAGGCGCGGCCCTTGCCGGGATCGTCGGCGTCCTGCGCGAGCTGACCCTCCGTCACGCCGTCGCCGAGCTTTACGATGTAGTAGGAGATGTAGCACACGATCTCCGGGTCGCCCGAGCCGTAGCCGCTGAAGGTGCAACGAACGGTCAGCGAGTCCTCCGGCGGCATGTAGCCGACCGTGTAATTATCAAACCCCGGTTCCTTTTTGGGGTCGATGACCTCCATCTTCTCCAGCTTCAGCTCCTTCTGAGAGCCGCCGGTCTGAAGCGTAAAGTGCGCCTGCTCATAGACGCCCATGCTGATGGAGTCCATCATATACGCCTGATGATGGTAGCGGGAGGAGTTCGTCACCGACTTGCCCGCGTGCGGGCCGTCCACCGCCAGATAAAACTCGATACCCTCGCCGCTGAGCGAGCCGTCGCTGTTTTTCAGCTTCATCGACCAGATCCGCGAGCCCTGATTGGAGCCCTCCAGCTTGGTGACAACAGGCTGCGCGCGGGTCTCAAGCCGCGCCGATCGGATGCCGCCGAGATAGGCATACGCCTGCGTCGGCAGCAGCGAAAGCGCCATGACCAGCACAAGCAGCATGGACAGAAATCGTTTCTTCATAGAGCTTCTCCCTTCTTCGATCCGTTGGTTTTCGGCAGAATGTGCTGTGGATATTATATCAAAAAAGCGGTCCTTGCCGCATCACCCGTTCGGGTAGTATTTC
>CAKTJA010000194.1 GCA_934567115.1 uncultured Oscillospiraceae bacterium | reverse complement strand
GCGTTACAGCTTAAATTGCGCAGGAACCCCCCTCCGATTTCCCCATGCATGCACTCTCTCCACTGCGCAGCCGCGCCGCCTTCTTCGGTGCGGCTGCTGCCGTGCGAGCAATTACGGGACCGGCAGGCAAAAGCTCCGACCGCGCAAGGGACTGCGGAACGCCGTGTTTTCCGAAAGATCATTTTAACCCTTTTGAGTTATTTTAACTCAAAAGGGTTAATCTTTTCAAGAGAAACTTTGTATTCTTTTTGAAAAGGGGGCGATGCCGTGACAGTGGGAGAGGCGCTGCGCAGCCGCATTCTCATGCTCTGCAGCGAGCGGAACATTTCGTTGAACAAGCTGTGCATTCTCAGCGGCGTAACACAGTCGACGCTGAACAACATCATGAGCGGCAGAAATCACTCCGCGACGGTGGCGACCATCAAAAAGCTGTGCGATGGCCTTGGCATCTGCGTTGACGAATTTTTCTGCGCCGAGCTGTTCCACAATCTTGAGCAGGAGCTGAAGTAAGGTCATTCCGCCCGCCGCACGGCGAAGCCGAGGATATGCCGACCGCAGGCGGCATGTATCGACCGCTCACGAGGCGGAGAAGCAACCATCCGGGAAAATATGCTTTACCGGTCAGAGGTATCGCATTCCCGGCTTCCGACCATGCAAAAACGGCAGGTGTGGGCTTAATTCCCCGTACCTGCCTTTTTCTTTTTGGCAAATCGGCGGAGGGCCATTTCCATTGCCGGCATAACGCGCGCAGAAGGGAGCCGTCTGCGATTGCGGGGAGCCGTTTCAGCGAAAAATCCCGGCACGATTTAAGGCAAGCCATAAGCGTGTGAGGACATTATTTTAGCTGCCAGGGGCTTATTGTCCTTGTCTTATCTATTCCGGGAATTGGTTAACTGTCCGGTACATCTGCTTTTCTTATCGGCTTATGAGCCTTTGAGAGCAAGCTATTTCCTCCGGCTGATCGCGGTACCGCGCATCGGGGGCTCTCTGACGGCTCTTTCCTCCGTATCCGCATTGTCTGCCGCATCCGCCGCGAGGGGCGCGCTGCTGACATTCATGCTGGCATGCGAAACGGTCTATACCGTCGCTATATCGCTGGGCGCGGTCTGGCTGACCCTGATCCCAAAGAGCCGCAAAAACGCAGACATGGCGCAGGAGATCCATCTATCGTATACGAAATACATTCAGGCAAATCTGCATGGAGAAAACAGGGAGATCTGAACCCGCGCTCAATGGAGAGGCACATTTTTTCCCGTGCATAAAGCGTCCGTAAATTTGAACTTCATTCAGAAGTACAAATAAAATATCAAAACATTGGGAGGAAACTATGGATTTTCTTAACCGTCCGCTCACTCTAAGCGAAAGCGCTGTCTTGGCCGCAGTCTGTGTACTGGTGATCGTTCTGCTGATCTATCAGTCCCGGAGGCGCTCCCGCGGAATTGCAAAAGGGTTTTTTAGAGCAGCACCCCCAACGCGGCGGTCCTGTATCTCTATGTGCAGGATCTGCCCCGCAACGATGCAAAGGTCGTATGCCGGAAAGGAGAAGTTTCCAAGGTGTTCGACGCCAAAGACGCTCCGTCCTTCGGCGTTTCGCACGGGGCGGCCTGTTATGTCCTGCCCGGTCCTGCGGAGCTGGATGTGACCGTATCCTGGACGAAAGATTACTATATCGCAAGGAAGCACAACAATATGCAGGCGGCTTTTTCTTTTCAGGCCGAGCCCGGATGCGGATATGCCGCGGTCTTCGACGCAAAAACTCAAAAGGCGGATTTGACCAAGCTGGAACGGAAATAAGTTCTCTCCGCCTCCGGACAAAGCGTCTGGCGGTCTTACAGAGAAGGCCGGGGCCGCGCAGAAGTGTTGTTAGGTCATGCGTTTTCCGTCAAGATGATGCAGAAAACAGCCTGAAATATGAAAGCTAAGAACCGGGGCGCAATGCCCCGGTTCTTAGCTTAATGACTTTGTGTATGAAACATCTTTTTTTGATACCCGCAGTCGCAGTACGGCCCGCCGGAGGCGAGGGTGTATCGCCGCACGAAATTCGTCATGCCGCCCGCTTCACTCATGGTGTAGTCCAGACGGCACATGGCCGGGGTCAAATCGTACAGCCCCAGCTCCTTCATCAAGGTACAGATACCGCATTGATAAAATCTGCCCTCGTACCCGCTGCCGTCGGGGTATTCGATGAAATCCATGTTCCACGAATACGGATTCCGGTCGGCAGCCTTCAGCTCGGCGGCTGCCTTCATGCCCTCAATATCCTTTTTGGTAAACCGGCGTTTTTCACTCCTGCGGCAGAACCACTTCGTCGGCTTTGTCATCATGGCCTTGGCGTAGTAGTCCGTCAGCCGCTCTACATCCGGCCGCTTCGGCATGGAGAGAATGAAAGCCCCCAGCAT
>CAKTJA010000193.1 GCA_934567115.1 uncultured Oscillospiraceae bacterium | reverse complement strand
CGTCGCGCAGTCGAAGGTTCAGCTGATCCGCATCCGCTTCATCGCACTCCGATGCCTCCTCGATCCACACCGACGTGATGCGGTGTATCGACTTCAATTTCTCCGAATTGTCAAGACCGCCGAAAAGTATCACGCTCCCGTTCGGGAAGCGTATCTGCATCGGCGATACCGTCGCCCGAATCCCCGACGCGGGGTAGTACCGCTCAAGCTCCGCACACAGCAGCGCATAGCAGCTCTCCCGGAGCGTCGCCGCCACCTTGCGGCATACGAGATACCTGTGCCCGGGCTCGCCGATGCACCGCTCGATCACCTTGCGCGCCGCGAAATTCGACTTGCCCGATCCCGCGCCCCCCATGAGGACAAGCCACCTGTGCGAGTCGAGAAACAGCGGAAGGAACACATCGTTCGACGTCCGCCGCAGCGTCGAGTACCACAGCACGGCACGCCGCTGGAGCTCGCTCAGCGCTTCAGCCTTCATCGATGACGACCCCCAGCTCGCGCAGCGCCTCCGTCAGATCGGCAAGCGTCGGCGGCGATGCCGAACCCGACGGCACGACCTCCGCGCTCACCGTGTCGCGGTGCCCGTAATTCGCCCTAAGCTCCGACAGAACCCCGGTCACACCCTTCGTCCGCGTCAGAAGCTCCCCGCGCAGCCAATCCTCGCATACCTCGCGCGCATACTCGCCCACGCTTCGCCATTCCTCCGCCTCTCGCTCGTCCGCCGCTCCCTCTCCGGAAACGTATTTAGCCCACGTCGTCCGCGAGATGCCCATGCTCCGGCACATCGCCGTGATCCGCGGCGGCTCGAGGAAGTGGCGCACGGCCACCTCCTCGCCCTCATCGTTCAGCACCTTTCTCATCTCGACAAGCTCGTGCCCGTAGCGGTCAAGCCTCCCCGTCGGGACAGGCTCGACCACCGCCTCCGTCCGGCTGATCGAGCGGAAATATTTCTCCGCCGCACGCCTCAGCGACGCGGCGCTTCTGTATTTCTTCGCGCGCGGCATATGATCCTCCTTTTCAGGGGCAGCTCCTCCCGCCTCCCTGACCCCGCATCGCGGGCCCGCTTTGCTGCCTTCGCCGCGATTTTACCGCAAAAGCGCGTTTTTCTCTCCCCGCCTCCCGCCGAATCGGGGAAATAAAAAAAGGGCGCGAAGCCCCGTAAATCAAGGCTCCGCGCCGCTTTCAAAAAATATAAAAATTTTTCCCGAAAATAAAAAAAGACCCCTGCGGCATCTCTGCCGCAGAGGTCAAAACCCCGCCCGGAGGTCAGTCTTCGCCGTTCTCTTCCGGACCGTAGTCCCCGTCCGGATCAGGCCAATGCCTGCGCTGCCTCATGTCGTCCGACCTGATCTCGCCGGAAGCGGCCGCAAGCTCTTCAAACTCCGGAGGGAAAGCGTACTTCTTTCCGTCGAACGTGAACACGCACGCATAGTCCCAGCCGAGCTCATCGGCGATGTCGTCCGCGTCCTCATCCTCGCCCATGACCACGCCCTCGGCGGAGAAGTACTCAGCAGCATGACCGGGACGGCAGGAGCTCGGACGGCTGAAGTCGTCGCAGCATGCGTATTTCAGCGCCTCAAGCGCTCTGAACTTCGCGTCCGCCTCGTCGTATCCGAGCGCGGCGATCTCCGGGAATTCATCTCCCTTGCGCTCTCCCTTGGCGTTAAACTCGTAAAGATTCGTGAATGTTACTGTTGCTTTTTCCATTTTCGGTTCATCCTTTCTCGTTTTCATGTCCCCGGCACTCCCCGCCGGGCTTCTTTCTGAGGCTATTATATCACACATCCCGCCGCTTGTCAACCCTTTTTGTAAAGATTTTTCTAAATATTTTTCAGGCAACACTTGACAAGTCCGCCGCGCGGGTGTATAATAAGGTCAAAGAACAGAGCAGGAGGAGATCATGAAAAGCTCGGAAAGAATCAAAATGGCGCTCGCATATCGCGGCATGAGCGAAGCGAAGCTCGCACGCGCACTCGGAACATCCCCGTCCGCATTCAATCAGCGGATGAAGCACGACAAGTTCACTCCCGAGGAGCTGGAGCGCATCGCCGAAGTGCTCGGCGCACAGTTCAAAGCACACTTTGTTTTCCCCGACGGCACGACCGTCGGCTGAACCCCAACCGAATCCCCCCGGCGGGCAGTGCCCGCAGCCAAGCGGCGCTGTCGAGCGCGGCCACGGCGAAAAAAGCCCTGACCGTATCCCGGCAGCGCCGCCTTATATGTACGCGCCCCCGCGCGCATATCCCCGTGTCAGCTTTCGCCCGTCCCCTTTCCCGCCTCCGTGATCATGGAGTACATCGGGCAGTGCTCAAACCGGAACGTCGCGCAGTACTTCTCAAAAAAAGCACACTTGTCCGAAAACGTCCGGAACACGCTCACTACCTCATCGCTGACAGCTCC
>CAKTJA010000192.1 GCA_934567115.1 uncultured Oscillospiraceae bacterium | reverse complement strand
TCCTTCATGTACTGCTCTGCGGCAAGGACGATATTGCGCGGATACTGGTCGAGCGGGCGGTTCTGCGGGTCGTCGATGATCATGGCGTTGCCCGTCATCGAAAGGGTCGAGACCTCACAGAACGGATCGATCTGCGCGGTGGAGGGATCCGGAATGAAGACCATATCGCTCTTTTCCACCACGGCATAGCCGTAGTTCGACGCGTCAAAGCCGATGCCGTCGGTCATGGTGGTCTCGGTAAAATTCTGGGCGGGAATGGTCACATGGCGATACTGTCCGTTGATATCGACCATTTTGAAATCAACCATTTTGATGCCCTGCTCACGAATGAGCTGCATGACATCCTGCGCAGTCTTAGCCATAAGAAAACTACCTCCAAAATTTATTCTTGGGCAGCGCCGCGCGGCCTGTGCGGAGCCTTCGCCGAAGGCCCCGGGCGCGGCCGTAGAGCGCGGCCCTGATGCTGCCCCGGCTCAGTGAGCCGCCTTGCCCAAATACGCCTCCGCGATCGCGGGGTCCTTCAAAAGCTCTCTGCCAGCGCCGGTCTTTGTGATGCGCCCCTGCTCGAGCACGTAGGCCGTGTCCGCGACGGACAGCGCCTTGAGCGCGTTCTGCTCCACAAGCAGGATGGTCTTTCCCATGGACTTGATCTCGCGGATCGTGTCGAAAATGGTGTTGACCAGAAGCGGCGCAAGGCCGAGCGACGGCTCGTCAAGCATGATAAGATCGGGTGCGGACATGATGCCCCGGCCCATGGCGAGCATCTGCTGCTCGCCGCCGGAGAGCGTGCCCGCGATCTGGTTCTTACGCTCCTCCAGACGGGGGAATATCTCGTACACGCGCTTGAGGTCGCGCTCGATCCCGTCCTTGTCGCTGCGAAGATACGCGCCGATCTTGAGGTTTTCGTAGGTGGTAAGGTTCGCGAATATCTGCCGCCCCTCGGGTACCTGACACACGCCGAGCTTCACGACCTTGTTCGCCGCCGTCGGCAGCGGCTGGCCCTTATAAATGATCTCCCCCGATTTGTATTTGACCAGACCGGAGATCGCGTTCATCATCGAGGATTTCCCCGCGCCGTTGGAGCCGATCATCGAAACGATCTGCCCCTCCTCCACCTCAAGCGAGATCCCCTTGAGGGCGTGAATGCCGCCGTAATAAACGTTCAGGTCGCGTATTTCAAGCATCGCCATCCGTGTCGTCCTCCTTTCCGAGGTAGGCCTCGATGACCTCCGGGTTGCTTTGTATCTCGGCGGGCGTGCCCTCGGCAAGGGGCTTGCCGAAGTTGAGCACGAAAATGCGGTCGGACACGTTCATAACAAGATCCATGTGATGCTCGATGATGAGCACCGTGAGGTCAAAGCGCTCGCGGATCTCGCGGATCAGCTCCATCAGGGCGAGCGTCTCCTCCGGATTCATGCCGGCGGCCGGCTCGTCAAGCAGCAGCAGCTTCGGATCGGTCGCCAGCGCACGCGCGATCTCCAGCTTTCTCTGCTGACCGTAGGGCAGGTTAACGGCAATCATGTCCTTATACTGCCAGATGCCCATGATCTTCAAAAGCTCCTCGGTTTTCTCGCGCAGCACCTTCTCCTGATGGTAATACTTCGTCAGCCATTTCGGTCCGTCCTTAAACGGCCAGAGGCGGGAAAAGCGGTAGAGCGACTGGAAGATATTGTAGTCCGCCTCCGCGTGGCAGGCGGTGAGAACGTTGTTATAGACCGTCTCGCTCTTGAACAGGCGGATATTCTGGAACGTGCGCGCCATGCCGCGCGACATGATGTCGCACGGGCGCTTCCGGAAAGGCTTGACGTCCGTTTCCTGAACGGTGTCCTTTATGATGGCGTCGCCCTGCCCGACGACCTCGCCGTCGAAAATGACGCGGCCCTCGGTAAGCGCGTAGACGCCGGTGATGAGGTTGAAGATCGTGGTCTTGCCCGCGCCGTTCGGCCCGATCAGCGCGTAGATCTCTCCCTTTTTGATTTGGAAGGAAACGTCGCCCACGGCGGTCAGGCCGCCGAAGCGCTTGGTAACATGCCACAGCTCCAGCATGACGTTCGGATCGTGGTTCTTGAAGACAATGCCGCTCATACCAACGCCTCCTTTTCTCCGCCGTCGCCGCCCTCAGGCGGCGGCAGGTCCTTCTTCCGACCGGTAAAGATGCGTCCGACGGCGCGGCAGATCCTGCCGACCGGCAGCTCCTTGCCGCCCATGAGGCCCTTCGGACGGACGATCATGATGACGATGACGGCAAGGCCGTACATCACAAGACGCCAGTCGCCGACGGCGCGCAGCAGCTCCGGCAGGGCGCACAGCAGCACCGTGCCGAGCACCGCGCCGGTGATGGAGCCCATGCCGCCGAAAATGACCATGATGGTGTACTCCGTAGACTTGACCATCATGAACATCTTGGGCTGAAGATAGCCGAAGTAGTGCGCCATCATGCCGCCCGCGATGCCGGCGTAGAGCGCGGACATG
>CAKTJA010000191.1 GCA_934567115.1 uncultured Oscillospiraceae bacterium | reverse complement strand
GTCCCCCGAGCAGGCCGTCACATCCACGCCCGCGCGGACCGAATCCTGCAGCGTCGGATCGCCGCGAATGCCGAACCTCTCAAGCTCCGCAAGGCTGCCGCTGCCAAGGTCCTCCAGCACGGGAAGCCCCCGCTCCCTTCCGAGCGCGGCAAGCTCCTCGCGGCTGACGCTCTCCGTAAAGCCGACGATGCGGTAATTGCTGGTGTGGACCTTCAGCAGGGCGCAGGTCTCGCCGCACACGGCGGCGGCATAATCCGAAACGCGCGTTCTGTTCGTTGTGCCGACCTCGCGCAGCGCGGCGCCGCAGGCGGCCATGATGTCCGGTATGCGGAAGCTTCCGCCGATCTCCACCAGCTCTCCCCGGGAGACGATCACCTCGCCGCCGGAGGCCAGCGCCGTAAGCATCAGCAGCACGGCGGCGGCATTGTTGTTGACGACGAGCGCGCTCTCCGCGCCGGTCAGTCGGCAGAGCAGCGGCTCCACATGCGCGCCGCGCCATCCCCGTCCGCCGGTCCGCGCGTCGTACTCAAGCGTGGAATACCCTGCTGCGGCTGCGGCGGCGGCTGCGGCGGCGCGTTCGCTCAGGCATGCGCGGCCGAGATTCGTGTGCAGCACGACGCCCGTGGCGTTGATCACGCCGCGCAGCGACGGCAGACACTCCCTCCGCACGCGGCGTACCACTCTTTCGCAAAGCTCACGCTCGTCCGGGATACGGGTCTCCTCCCCCAACAGCACCGCCCCGCGCAGCTCGTCAAGCGTACCTCGCACCGCCTCCGTCACGACGGAGCGCGGCGCATCGCCGCACATCCCCTCCACGGCGGCAAGCAGCCCGTCCACCCGGGGAAGACAGCGAAGCAGCGCCTTATCCATGATCCGCCGCCCCCTCCTTTGCGTGAAAATACTCATATACCGCGCGGCCCGCCGCACGGCCCAGCACGTTCTGAAGCGCCTCCTGCGGCGCTTCGCGGACGGCCTTAACGCTTTTGAATTCCGCAAGCAGCTTACGCTTGCGGACCTCGCCGATGTTCGGAATGCCGTCGAGCGCGGAGGCAAAGGAGCTGCGCGTATGGCTCTCATGGTGATAGGTCACGGCAAACCGGTGCGTCTCCTCCTGAATGCGGCTGATGAGCGCGAACACGGCGGGATCGGCGCGCAGGTCGATCTCGTGTCCGCCGGAGGTGGTCAGCGCGCGGGTGCGGTGACGGTCGTCCTTGACCATGCCGAACACGGGGATCGTGAGCGAAAACGCCCGGCACACCCTTTCCGCAACCGCGGCATGCGTTTTTCCTCCGTCGATCAACAGAAGATCCGGAAGCGGCGCGAACTTCTCGTCGCCGTCGGCATAATGCTGAAAGCGGCGCGTGAGCACCTCCTCCATGGAGGCGTAATCGTCCGGGTGCGCGGAAACGGACTTGATCCGGAAGCGGCGGTACGCCCGCTTGAGCGGTCTTGCGCCCGCGTACACCACCATGGACGCGACGATATCGCTCGCGCCGGTGTTGGAAATATCGTAGGACTCCATCCGTCCCGGCGCGGCGGCAAGGCCGCACATGGCGGCAAGATTTCCAAGCGTCCTGTCCTCGCGCTCGGCAGCCGTTGTCACGCGTTCGACCTCCTCGCGCGCGTTGCGCCCGGCCATGGCCAGCAGCTCCGCACGCTCGCCGCGCTGCGGAACGCGCAGCGTGACGCGGTGTCCGGCGCGGCCCGTAAGCAGTGCGGCAAGCTCCTCCGTTTCCCCGACCGGGAAGGGAAGCAGTATCTCCTTCGGCAGCGCGCCGCGCGGAAGATAGTACTGCGAAAGCAGCGCCGAGAGGGTATCCGCCTCCGTCTCGCCGGCGGGGACGGCAAAAACGTTCGCCTCGCAGCCCGTCACGCTTCCGTCCTCAACATGGACGACCGCGCAGCCCGACTTGGCCGCGCCCGCGTAAAGCCCCCACACGTCCGTGTCGGAGCAGACGCCGGCAATGACCTTCTGCCGCTTGCCGAGCAGCTCTATGGCGGAGATCCGGTCCCGCAGAACGGCGGCCCGCTCGAAATGCAGCTGCTCCGCCTCGCGCTCCATCTCGCCGCGCAGCTCGCGCACAAGCGATTTATAGTGCCCCGAGAGCAGCGCCGCCGCCTGATCGACGCGCCGCCTGTACTCCGCCGCGTCCGGTTCCCCGGTGCAGAAGCCGTCGCAGCGGCCCATATGCCGGTTCAGGCAGGGGCGCTCCTTCCCGATATCGCGCGGAAAGCTCCGCGTGCAGGTCGGCAGGCGAAAGGCGGCGCACACCGCGTCCACGGCGGCGCGGGTCTCTCCCCGTGCGCCGAACGGACCGAAATAGCGCGCGCCGTCGTCCGCCGTTTTGTTGGCAAGCGTAAAACGGGGATACTCCCCGCGCGAAAGCCGGACGAAGGGATAGCCCTTGTCGTCCTTGAGCAGAATGTTGTAGTGCGGCTGATGCTGCTTGATGAGCGAGTTTTCCAGAACCAGCGCCTCAAACT
>CAKTJA010000190.1 GCA_934567115.1 uncultured Oscillospiraceae bacterium | reverse complement strand
ACGACGCGGAAGCCGAGCGACTCGTAGACGGCGGCGGCGAACACCGCGCCCTTCACCGCGCCGGCCACCACGTTGGGCGCAAGGAAAAAGCCCTGATAAAGCGCCGGCATCAGTCCGAGGTTCGCGCCGACCTCCTGCCCAAGGCCCGGGGCGGAAAGGCGGTAGGCGCAGCGGTCCACACAGGCGCGGGTGCCGACGATATAGCCTCCGATGGGGGCCAGCCCGCCGCCGGGATTCTTGATCAGGCTGCCGACCGTCATGTCCGCGCCGACGTCGGACGGCTCGATCGTTTCAACAAACTCGCCGTAGCAGTTATCGACCATAACGATCACGTCCGGCTTGACGGAGCGGCACGCGGCGATGGCCTCCCCGATCTGCGCGACGGAGAGCGTCGGTCTGGGCTGGTAGCCCTTGGAGCGCTGAATGTGGATCAGCTTCGTCTTTTCGCCGATGGCGGCGCGGATGGCGGGCAGGTCGAAGCCGCCGTCGTCCAGCAGCTCCACCTGCCGGTAGCTCACGCCGTACTCCGCCAGCGAGCAGGGCGACGGGCGGATGCCGATGACCTCCTCCAGCGTGTCGTAGGGCTTCCCGGAGACGGCAAGCAGCTCGTCCCCCGGAAGCAGGTTCGCGCCGAGCGCGACGGCCAGCGCGTGCGTGCCGCAGGTGATCTGAGGACGGACGAGCGCGGCCTGCGTATGGAACACGTCGGCGTACACGCGCTCGAGCGTGTCGCGCCCGTCGTCGTCGTAGCCGTAGCCGGTGGACGCGGCGAAATGCGTGGCGTTGACGCGATTTTTCTGCATCGCGGCAAGGACCTTCGCCTGATTGGTCTCCGCGCGGCGGTCGATCTCCGCGAAGCGCGCGGCAAGCGGAGCAAGCACGCTGTCGCCGTAGGCAAGCGTCTCCTCCCGCACGCCGAGGGTTTTATAAATTTCAGCGGCAGTCATCGGTTCAGGACTCCTTTTTCAGCTCTTCGGGAAACACAACGCCGTTGCACCGAAGCACAAAGCGCAGCGGATAATCGCGGTCAAGATAGTTGCGCTCGAACCACACGAAGGTCGCCGCGGGAAGCTGCCGCAGCTCGGGCGCTTCGCAGCGGAACGCGTCAAAGGTCATGCGGTCGCCGGAGAGCAGCGCGGCGGCAACGTCCATATGCCCCTCCTCACGCAGACGGTCGAGACAGGCGTCCACGATGATCGCGCAGGCGCGCTCCTCGTCCGTTTCGGCATAGTCCTCGCGGTGGGCGAGCCAGTAGAGGAACTCGTCCGGATCAAGGTCAAGGTGCGTGGTCACCTGCGAGAGCTTGTAAAAGCCCGTCCGGTCGTTCGACTTTAACACGTCGATCAGATACGAGATCAGATTCTCGTCCAGCATCAGGCAGTCGCAGAAAACCTCGAACGCGTGCTTGCCCGCGTCGGGGTCGGGGGTCTGCTCCTCCGTCTCCTCCGCGTCGGCGGACGGCTCCTCCTGCGGCGCGCCGGCCGTCATGCGCGAAAAGAGCGCGCGGGCAAAGCCGTCCTCGTCAAAATTTTCGAAAAGCTCCTCGGCAAGCACGTCGCCGGCGGAGGCGGCGCACATGCGCACAAAGTCGGGAACTCTGACGTCCCTGAGCGCGCCCTGAAGGCTTGCCGCCCGCTCGTCCACGGTACTTCCGGACAGCGCAAGCCCCTCCGGCGGGGCAAGCGTCCCCTCGCACAGCGCGTTCATATAGTTCAAATAATAATCACACAGTTCCATGATCGTACTCCAAGCTTACAAAGATACCTTAGAATCTATCACAGAACGGCGCAAATTGCAAGAGCGCGAAGCCGGAGAACGCCGTCTTTCGACATTCTCCGGCCCCGCGCGGGAGCTACGGGGTGCGCAGCTGTTCAAAAATCGCAAGATTCCTGCGCAGCCGCTCCTCGTCCGGGGAAAGCTCCACCGCCTTGCGGCAAGCGTCGGCCGCCGCGTCCGCGTCGCCAAGGCGGGCGTAGGCGATGGAAAGATAGTCGTAGGGCAGCGCGCCCCACGCGTCGGCCTCGCAGACATAGGTGCGCGGACGCTCGGTGATCGCAAGCGCCTGCCGCACAACGTCGATCAGCCCGTGCCAGCGCTGCTGCGCGTAGAGCAGCCTTGCATAGTCGAGGTACGGCTCGCGCAGGTGCGGCGCTTCGGCAATGGCGCGGTGCAGCCACGCCTCGGCCTGCCCGGCGCGCCCAAGTTCCTGAAGGCAGCGCGCGATGTAGCGCATGGAGGCGCAGCGCTCATCCGCCCACACGGCGGACGGCAGCGAAAGGTGCCGCGCAAGCGTGGAGACGGCCTTCTCCCATTCGCCGTGAAACATGTACTCCCGACCGAGGTAGTGGCAGTTCCGGTCGTTCGACGGGTCCTCGCTGACGGCAAGCTCCAGAAGCGGCAGATACTGCCCCCGGGACTTGGACGGGTCCGGGTGATGGTCGAGCTGCACGCCCTCGGCGTCCACAAAGCGCTCCTTCCCCTCCCCGGTGTAGACA
>CAKTJA010000189.1 GCA_934567115.1 uncultured Oscillospiraceae bacterium | reverse complement strand
GAATGAGCGAGTTTAAATTTGGTTTAACAAGCGTTTATACGGAGTTTTATGGGCTCCCTTACAATGACGGTGTTCAATGTAAGGGAGCTCATTTTTATATCAAATCGGAGGTATTCATCATGCGTGAGATCATCATGAAAAAGAACTATGCTAAGGCGTTCAAAGCAGTCATTCTTCTTGCCGTGGTGCTGGCGGTCGTAACGGCTGTCGCCATCCCGCTGAGCCTGTCACAGCAGATCCGCGACATCTCGGCGCTGGAACGCTCCGGACAGGAGGAGTCGGTGCAGCCGATCGACGGCGAACACAGGGAGCACCGTGACGACCGCGAGGAAGCGTGGAAGAGCCAAATCACGCCGCTCAACGCCGCAAACTTCGCCGTGATCGGCGGGGCAGCGGTTCTCTGGCTGGCGCTGGGTGCCTACTACTGGCTGCTGGTCGTCGCGTGGCTCTACAAGAGCACGGTGAACGAGGGCATGAACAAGTCACTCTGGCCGATTTTGGGTCTGTTCACCAACCTGCTGGCGGTCTTCGCGTTCCTCATCGTGCGCGATGATCCCCGCCGCGCAAAGGCGGACAAGGCGTGAACAAGTATCAGACCCTCGCCGCCAACACCGCGCTCATCAGCATCAGGACATTCGGCTCAAAAGTGCTCGTGTTCCTGATGGTGCGGTTCTACACCGGCTATCTCACACCTGCGGAGTACGGCACCGCCGACCTCATCACACAAACGGCCAACCTCTTGATCCCGCTGGTATCGCTGGATATCACAGACGCCGTGTTCCGCTTTGCGGCGGACCGCCAGGGCGGTCGTGCGGACGCTTTCTCTGTGGGGCTTCGCACCATCACCATGGGCTCCGCCGGGCTGCTGGCGGTCATTGTTCTTCTGCAAAAAATCCCGGAAGTCCGTGCATACGGCTTTCTGCTGGCATCCTTTGTCATCGCCTCCTGCTGCCATGCCCTCTGCGCCCACTTTGTCCGGGCCCAAGGCAACACGGCGCTGTTCGCCGCCCAAGGACTTTTCAACACCGCCCTCTTTATTGGGCTGAATGTGCTGTTTCTGGCGGTGTTCCAATGGGGCATTCGGGGCTATGTCCTCTCCACCACCGTGGCAAATCTCATCACCACGGCGGTTCTTATCTGGAAGGCCCGGCTGTGGCGGTATATCCGCCCGATGCCCAAGCACAGTCTGCGCCGCCAGATGCTGCGCTACTGTATTCCCCTCATCCCCACGACCATCTTCTGGTGGATCATGGGCGTGTCGGATCGCTACATGGTGAAGTGGTTTCTTGGCAGCGACGCCAATGGCATCTACGCCGTGGCCTATAAAATTCCCACCATCCTCACCATTCTGGCCACGGTGTTCATGGACGCATGGCAGCTATCCGCCATTGCGGAAAGCAGCGGTGACCGGCGGGCCCATCTGCGGTTTTATGGTCGGATATGGGATGCCTTTGCTTCGGCGGTTTTCCTGTGCACGGGAGGCATCATCGCCCTCTCGCCCCTGCTGACCCGGATTCTGGCGGATGAGCCCTATTGCGACGCGTGGCGCTATATCCCCATGCTGACCCTCTCCATGGCGGCCGCCGCCTTTTCCGCTTTTATGGGCAGCGTCTATGTGGTGACGAAGAAGAGTACCGCGTCCTTTTGGACCTCTCTGGCAGGCGCCGGGACCAACATCGTCCTGAACCTGTGGCTCATTCCTCTGATTGGGATTCAAGGCGCGGCGGCCGCCACCTTTGCCAGCTGTCTGGCCGTGTTTCTCATCCGGCTGGCGAATGCCCGGCGGCTGCTGCCCTTCCCCCTCTCCGGCGGAAAGCCGGCTCTGGGCGTTGTCACGCTGCTGATTCAAACCGCATTCATCCTGTTCCGCTGGCCGGGATGGCTTATCGTCCAAGGCGTCGGGCTTCTTCTCCTTCTTTTGCTGTGCCTTCCGGCCATATATTCCACCTTACAAATGATTTTCCGAAGAAAGTAGGCGCAATTATGATCTTAACGGCATTTCACGGCTTCTGCATGGCGCTGGCGGATAGCGTCCCCGGCGTCTCCGGAGGAACGATCGCTTTCATTCTTGGTTTTTACGACCGGTTCCTTGATTCGCTCCATACGCTGTTCGGAAAGGACCGCGCGGCGCAAAAAGACGCGCTGGGCTATCTTCTCAAGCTCGGCGCGGGATGGGTGGTCGGCATGGCGGCCTGTGTGCTGGCGCTCTCCGGTCTTTTTGAAAAGAACATCTACTTTATGAGTTCGCTTTTTCTCGGCCTGACGATCGCGTCGATCCCATTCATCGTTGCAGCGGAGCGTTCGTCACTGAAGAAGCTTCACAGCGCTCCGTTTGCGGTTCTCGGCGCAGCGGTAGTTGTTGGGCTTACGTTGCTGCGAGGCAGTTCATCTGCCTTGGGAACGGTCAGCTTTACAGCGCTCTCACCGCTGCCGCCGCTCTATATTTTCCTTTCCGGCGCGGTTGCTATCACGGCGATGGTGCTGCCGGGCATCTCGGGCT
>CAKTJA010000188.1 GCA_934567115.1 uncultured Oscillospiraceae bacterium | reverse complement strand
GTCAGATCCTGACCGTCCCCGCCAAGTAAGGAACCGGCAAGGGAACTCACTTGCAGCAAAGCAAATGCAAGCGGCGCATGAACGAATCGTTCATGCGCCGCTTTGTCGCGTCGAAAAAGCCCTTCCGACACGCCCAACAGGTTTTCAAAGCTTTGAAAAAGCTCTGAAAGCTGTTGATTGCAATGGAATGGGACGCTCTTCTTTACCGTTACGGGAAATTCACCGCATTATCGGCAGTCTCATGCGGCGCTCCGTCCTACAGGCACTGCGCGCAGTAGCCGCAAACGTCAAACGGCTCCAGCGGGCTGTCCGCCCGAAGGTACAGCGGGTGGTGCGGATGCCCCTTGACCGACCGTTTCCCCGCCGTGTACCAGCTTGCACCGCGCCGCTCGCCGATCGCGATCATATCGCTCAGGCAGTCCTTGAGATAGCCGCGCCGCTCGATAATGCTGCCCCAGGCCGCCCACACAGCGGGCGCATCGGAGAGCGAGAGTATGTAATCGAAGGCCTCCATATTGGCGCGGTGCAGCTCCTCGCTGCACGTCCGCTCCATATCGTCCGGGCGGGTCGCCCGCTGGGCGTAAACGTTGAACATCAGAAAGCTGTCGTACCCGTTGTTTCTCGCCACACGCTCCACGGATTTTAGTGTGGGGTCGAGGCGGTCCGGCTCTGCGGTGGACGGGTTCACGCCGATGCACACAAGCGGTCTGTCGCCGCGCGTACCCAGAATATACCGGTACTCGGTGTAAAAATCCGGAACGTACAGCCACCGCTCCGGATCGTAGCCGCCCGACTGGCCGCTGCGCGAAAGCGCGTCGGGAAAAGAAAGAATGGAAAGCTCCGCCGTCGGGACGCTCGGAATATGCAGCATGATTCTCCTCCGTTCTGCCGCACGAACGTGCGGCGACGGCGTTATTTTACCGGATTTTCCGGCGTTCGGCAAGTATTTTTCGGCAAAATTTTCCCCATACACCGAAGGAGCGCACCGCTCCGCCTCAGCCCGGCGGCTCCACCACGCGGACCCGAATGTCCTCCGCACGCAGCGCGAGCGCGGCGTACAGCGCGGCAAGAAGCTGCTCCGTCTGCGCGCCCGCCGCGCCAACGCGGTCGTCCGCATATTCGACGCGCATCGCCGGGTCGTACAGCGGCAGCACCAGTCCCCGCGCGGCGGAAACGTCTCCCCATTCGTCGAACCGGAGCAGGATGTCCGCTCCCTCCGCCTGAGCGCACGACGGTTCCGCCGGCGCGGCCGCGCCGAGCGTACGGCACAGCTTCCGCGACAGCTCCCAGCCGCCCCTCTCCGTGCAGAGCAGAACATAGCGGACCTCCCGCGCCAGCGCTTCCGCAGCCGCCGCATAGGCGCGTGTGACCTGCGCGGCGCAAAGCGCGACGGTCGTCCGCTCAGGCGAAAGCCCCCGCTGTACCATAGCGCGGCGAACGATCTCCGCCGCAGCCGCCTCGCGCAGCGGACGCGTCTCCACCGGGTATACGCCGCATCGCGCAAAGCGTCCGTACTCCGCAAAGCCGTCCGGAAACACCGCCCGCGTCAGGCCGCGGCTCCGAAGCGTCCGCGCAGCCGCGCAGATGCTCAGGCGCGCGCGCAGACCGTTCCCCTCCCTGATCCCGACAGCGAAAAAGCGAACGCCGCACACGCGCTTTTCCGCCGCCCGGCAGCTTTCCGTCTTCCCTCTCCGCTCTATCAATGCAAGCATGATCCTCCTCCGCCGCCGTCCCCGCCGTGCGCAGGGCGCGGCCTCTTCCGGAAAACGGCGGCGCTTCTTCAAAAAAGAAGCTCTCCCATTTTATATGGGAGAGCTTTTCATTTCAGTACACGCAGGGCGTCCGCTTACTTCCACGCCTTCACATAATCGGTCAGGTACTTCAACGGGTCGATAAGCTGCCCGTTCTCCGTGATCTCAAAGTGCAGGTGCGGACCGCTGCCCACGCCGCTCGAGCCGGTCACGCCGATGGCCTGCCCCTGCTTGACCGTCTGTCCCACCGACACGGACCGCTTGGAAAGGTGCTGATAGGTGGTGGTATTCCCGCTGCCGTGGCTAACGACGATGTACTCGCCGCGCACGCTGTTGCGCGTGGAGATGATCACCGTCCCCGCCTTCGCCGCGTAAACGGTCGAGCTGTAGAACACGCCGCCGATGTCGATGCCCTTGTGATTGGTCGAGGCGCCCTTGATGCCGGTGTTCCGTCTGCCGAACGGCGAGGTGACGCGCTTGCTGGTCGTCACCGGCCAGATGTAGCCGCCGTAGGTCACCTTCGTGTTCCCCTGCTGGGCGGCAAGCTCCTTGCTCAGGCGGACGATCTCCTTCTGCGTCCTCTCCTCCTCCGCCTCGATCTCGGCAAGAACGTCCTTATAGTCCGCCTCGTTTTCCTCCATCTCGCGGATCAGGTCCGTCGCCTCCGTGCGCTGGCTGCGCAGCTCGGCATTTTTGGCGGCAAGCGCTTCTTTGGCGCTCTGCTGCTCGGCAAGCGAGGTTTCAAGCGTCTGCTGCTTTTCCGCGATCTGCTGCTG